>NZ_CALBSN010000001.1 GCF_937967675.1 uncultured Flavobacterium sp.
ATGCTGGAGTTGATGCTGTAATTATTGATACCGCTCACGGACATACAAAAGGTGTGGTAGATGTATTAAAAGCAGTAAAAGCAAAATTTCCAGAATTAGATGTAGTTGTGGGTAATATTGCAACTCCAGAAGCAGCTTTATACTTAGCTCAAAATGGAGCTGATGCGGTGAAAGTTGGAATTGGTCCAGGTTCGATTTGTACAACGCGAGTTGTGGCCGGAGTTGGATTTCCTCAATTTTCAGCTGTTTTAGAAGTAGCTGCTGCATTAAGAGGTTCAGGAGTACCAGTTATTGCTGATGGTGGAATTCGTTACACAGGAGATATTCCAAAAGCGATTGCTGCAGGTGCTGATTGTGTGATGTTAGGTTCGTTATTAGCAGGAACAAAAGAATCTCCAGGAGAAACCATTATTTTTGAAGGAAGAAAATTCAAATCATATCGTGGAATGGGTTCTGTTGAAGCGATGCAAGAAGGTTCAAAAGACCGTTATTTCCAAGATGTAGAAGATGATGTGAAGAAATTAGTTCCAGAAGGAATTGTAGGTCGTGTGCCTTACAAAGGAGAATTAAACGAAAGCATGCAACAATTCATAGGTGGTTTAAGAGCCGGAATGGGTTATTGTGGTGCAAAAGATATTCCAACCTTACAAGAAACTGGGCGTTTCATTAGAATCACGGCGAGTGGAATTGGCGAAAGTCATCCACACAACGTAACGATTACAAAAGAAGCTCCGAATTATTCGAGATAGTTTTGGTGTTCAGTGATCAGTCACAGTGTTCAGTAAAAATAGAAACCTGATAGTTGTTAGCTATCAGGTTTTTTTATTTTGCTCCAAACAGTTGCACGGCATAAATTTTCTTGTTTTCCCAATCGATGCTAAAACCGATATCGGTATAGAAATATTTATGTTCTATCATGTTTTTGTAATGATTGGGTGATTTTTTCCACAGATTGAACATTTTTAAGGCTAAAGTGTCTAAATCAGTTTCAGAGTAAACTTGGTCTTTAATTCCTGTGAACAATAAGTTTTCACCCACTAAAACAAACGAATTTCCGCCATAAAAAGACACGCGTTCTTTTGGACTTTGCTTTTTTACATCGGATTGTTCGTGCGTTAAAGTTTGAGCTTTTGCTATGTATTTGGCATAGTCGTCTGCAGCTTTTTTTAAATAAGCATCCAAACCAAGTACTTTTCTGTCGTTATTAGAACGTTCTTCGTTTACTAATTGATACACTTTTGTTTTCAGTTTTTCTAAATCAATTTTGTTTTGATTTTGGCTGAAACTTAAAGTGGAAAGTAGGAGTAGGAATAGGGTGATTTGGGGTTTCATGTTAGTTGGAGATTAGTTCTTGCTTTAATTTATCCAAAGTGATTTCTTTGAAATTTAAATCAAATTCACTTTTGGAATTTTTATCTATATAAAACGAATCAAACATGATTTTATTTCCTGAATTAGCATAAACAACAACTTTTATTTTTCCAATAATTTTAGTTTTATTCAAATATGTATCAAATTGACCTAAATTATAGTTCAAAAGTGATTGATTATTTTGGTAAATCAAATTGAAAGAAAAATATTTAAGGTCTTGATTAGTGTTTTTAAAAGTTATTTCTTTCTCAACTTCATAAGCTAAAATTTTATCGATGTTAATCCAACCTAATTTGTCTCTGATGTGAAAGAATAAATTTGATTTTGGTTTTCATAAAAATTGTGCCTTACAATTTCTTCTTCTTTTGTTAAGTTTTGATCTTCTAATACTATTGCCCACTCACTATTTGATTCTATTAATGCTTCAATACTTTTTTTATTATCCTCATTTATAATTTTTAAATACTTAAGGGAATCTCTTTTTTTAACAATTTCAAGACTATCTATTGCAACTCTTTTTTTGAACTTGTCTGGAATATTCTCATATTTCCATTTGCCAGATTTAAAATATTCCAAATTTCTTACAATGTCGGATATTTCAGTATGTATTTTATTCTCACTCAATTCCCAACTAAAAATGGAATCATTATTGTTATAATAAATGTTACTCTCTGCTAATGGTTTATTTGGAATTGTAACATCATAAGATTTGCCTTTTTTGATTTTCAATTGTTTATCGCCTTCTTTAAAATTAATGTAAAACATTCCAGAAGATTCTAATAATTCGTCTTTATCAGTTACAGTTGACAAACCATTTAAAATCATATCTTTTTTTGAATAAAACTCTTTTAATTCAAAAGTGATTTTTCCGTTCGTGTAATTTTCAAACAAATCTTTTGTAATCCAAACCTTTGTTCCTTCTTTTCCAGAAATTAAAGTGTCTTTTTTAAGTACAAACTCAAAATTTTGTAATTTATCTGTTTTTAATTGGGAAGAAATTGCAATCGAATTTTCTTCAATTGGTAAAGATGTTTTTTCTTTTTGACAAGATAACATTACAATTGAGAAGATAAGGATGTAAATAGTTTTCATAAAGTTGGTTTTGAAAGAAAAATCAAGTTTTGTGCCAAAATCTTAATAAATTCTTAAAATTTAAACACAACATTAAACTCATAGTCATTGCGAGGAACGAAGCAATCTAAATATTCATTATGTCGATTATTTCGTCATACAAGTCATTCCAAGTTGGATTTATACTATTAATTAATTTTTCTTTTGTAGCTCGATTGCCCGCTTTCAATTGTTTTTCTCTTCCAATTGCATCACCAATCATTTGAAACTGTTCGTAGTAAACTAATTTATTTAAGTTGTAACGGGCAGAAAATGAATTTTCATAACGTTTTTGTTTATGTTCTTCAATTCGTTGTGGTAAATTAGAAGTAACACCAATATAAAGTACTGTATTGTTTTTGTTCGTTATGATATAAATAAATCCTGGTTTCATGGCTTACATTTTTATGATTGAGTTGAGATTGCTTCGAGATTGCTTCGTTCCTCGCAAAGACGTTGCGTTGAGGTTTGTGTTGATTTTATTGTTTCAAAAACTCATTAATCTTTTTTCTATCACCTGCAATCCATAAAATATCATCAGATTCTAAAATCCAATGCGATTCTGGGTTTAGGATACGTTTTCCGTTGCGTTCGATACCTACTATGATGCCGTGCGTTTTTTCTCTAATTTGTGATTCTCGGATGCTTTTTCCGATGCAAACACGGTTTTTAAGTTCTAATTGTTGTAAGATGATGTCTTCTTTTTCTGTTGCTTCTGGAGCATCTATTTCGTGTTTATCTAGGTAATTCTTAAATAATTTTACTTGTTCGTCCGTACCAATTACGTTGATTTCGTCACCAGGAAATAAGCGTTCGGTTCTAATAGGAATATTAATCGTTACATCACCACGTTTAATAGAAGCAATATTGATTCCGAATTGTTCTCTAATTTTTAATTCTTCTAAGGTTTTGCCAGCTAAATTCGATTCTTTGGCAATAACAAAATCCGCCATGTGACCATCCCAAGGTGATAGCACATTCTGACGTTTGTTAGCTTCTTTTGTTAATTCTCTATCGTTGAAATTTCTCAAGAAATGGCTTTCAATTTTGTTGTAAAACGCATGTAATCGCTTTGGGAATAAAATGTACGACACAATTCCAATTACTAATGCAATAATAGCGATTACTGGAGAGAAAAATTCATTCAACACAAATCCCATATAGAAAAGAGAAAGCGCAATTCTAAAGAAGACTAAGACAATAATCGGACCTTGGTATTTTCTGACTTGCATTAATTCTTGCACTTGTTCTACGGCCACTCTTCTAAGCGATAATGCCCATAAAAAAGGAGATAAAATTACAACCGTTATTAATGCTGCAATGGCATTTCCAAAGCGAGAATCTTCAACTAATGGCAGAATATATTTCGACGAAAGTAAAATAATCGCCACAATAATAATCGAGTGAATAATTACTTGAGTTAAATACGCTTTTAATACGATTTGCCAAGTACTTACCGATTTAATCGCTTCGGTATTGGCGCTGTAACGTTCGATTTTTTTTACCCAACGTCTTGGTAATTTTTTCTCTAAATATGACGAAAATGGTGTAGAAAATTTCACCATGAAAGGCGTTGTAAAGGTTGTGATAGCAGAAACCGCAACCACAATTGGATATAAGAAATCGCTCGTTACATTTAACGTCATTCCTAATGTAGCGATGATGAACGAAAACTCGCCAATTTGCGACAAACTCATTCCAGTTTGAATGGATTGTTTTAGCGGTTGTCCCGAAAACAGAGCGCCTATGGTAGCACTTAATGATTGTCCTAAGATAACGACCAACGTTAAAATGGCTACAGGAAATCCATATTTTATTAACATTTCAGGATCTATCAACATACCAACCGATACGAAGAAAACCGCACCAAATAAATCTTTTACAGGTTTTACCAAATGTTCAATGTGTTCCGCTTGTGTGGTTTCGGCAATAATCGAACCCATGATAAACGCACCAAGAGCAGGGGAGAAGCCTACATTAGCTGCAAATAAAACCATCAATAAACACAAAGCCAATGAAACAATTAGCAACATTTCATCGGTTAATAAGTGCTTAGCTTTTTTAAGAAATGTTGGGATAAAGAAAATTCCTGCTACAAACCAAATGGTTAAAAAGAACACCAATTTTAAAACGGATTGAAACAATTCAGTTCCTGAGAATTGCTGACTCACCGCAACGGTTGATAATAAAACCATCATTAAAATAGCTAAAATATCTTGTACAATCAACGCTCCAATTACATTTCCAGCGAATTTTTGTGTTTTTACACCTAATTCGTCAAAAGTTTTTAAGATGATGGTTGTGGAAGAAATGGATAAAATGACACCTAAAAACAAGCTGTTCATTTTACCCCAATCCATTAGTTGCCCAACGAAATAACCCAAAGCTACCATTGAAATAATTTGGGTCAATGCTGTTATAGAGGCAGTTCCACCGACTTTCATTAGTTTTTTGAAACTAAATTCGAGACCAAGACTAAACAAGAGGAAAATAACTCCAATTTCTGCCCAAACTTTTACACTGTTCATGTCTTTAACCGTAGGGAAGAAATCGAATTCGCTTCCAGCTAAAAATCCAGCAACTAAATACCCTAAAACTAACGGCTGTTTTAAGATTCTAAAAATAAGTACTGCAATAGCAGCTGTTACAAGAATTAGCCCTAAATCGCTAATTAAATTGGGTAAATGAACAGTAGAAGTGGAAAGTAATATTGGCATAGAATTGAATTTTTACTAAAATAGTGAAAAGTGATCGGTTTTCAAAATTTCAATTCTTTATGCACTTAATTTTATTATTTTTTTAACGAATTTAGTTCTTGAAGTGTGTAAAATTTCATTTGGTTTGAAACCACAAATTGACAAATCATTTCTAATGTTTTTACATCTACTTCATATTCATTAGTTGCTTTGTTAACTGGTTTGTGTCCGTAGAAAACGACTATTTTATTGTGTTTTTTTGCGTAATTTAAAACTTTAGTTAAGTAGTTTAAACTAAAATGCTCGTAATTGCTGTCAATTCCAATTCCGTATGCTAATCGAGTTCCGTTATAGAAATTAGCATTATCCGCTACTTTTTTGCCGCCATTTGCAGTTCCTCTTATGATTTCGAAGTGTTTTTGTAATTCGTAGTCTAACGTTTGTGTTTTGGCTCCAAATGGATAGGCAAACGATTTAATTTCGATACCTTCTTTTTTAAACGCTTCAATTAATGGAAAAATTTCAATCGCTAAATATTGCTGTTTGTTGTTTTTCTTAGCGAATTCTTTTGCATTGAGATGACGAAATCCGTGACCTGCAATTTCGTGTCCTTTGGTTTGTAGTTCTTTAAGGTTAGAAATATCAGTAGAAGTAAGTTTTTCAAAATTACTTACGCAAAAAGTCGCTTTCCAATTGTATTTTGCGAGTTGCACATCCGCTTCTTTCCATTCGTTGACGAAGTAATCGTCAAAAGTAATGACAACACCCGCTTTGGAATTTGTAGTTTTGGTTTTAGTAGACGAACAAGAATAAAAGAAAAAAACTATCAGTAAACTAATGGAGATTAATTTTATAATGATAGGCTTTGGCATGTTTAAATGATATAAAATACAGTGTCGATAAAAAACAAAAAACCATTTTGAGTTAATACATTTTCATCATGTAAATCTTCTAAAATAATTCCATAATTTCTATTGATATAATCATAATTTCTTGAGTTTTCAAATCCATTACTCAACATAAATTGCTTTACTAATTCTAAATCTGTTTTATCAGTTGCTTTTACAAATGGTTGTTCTACAACAGCATATAAAATATTTTCATTCTTATAAAAACCTAAAAGTTTATAAGCCGTGTCAGAAAAGAAATAATTATTTAACAATAAATTATTAAGGTAATCAATCCAAGAAGTATAATATATGGAATCGTTTAGCTTGAGAACACTTTTGTCATCTTTTAAATATACTTTCTGTTCTGCACCTTGAGAAATGTAATTTTCAAGATTAATGTTTTCGACCCAAAATTTATTTTGTTCAATAAATTCAATTAAACTCTTTGTTTCTTTTTCTTTGAAGTACTTATCTTCTTTAACCAAATTACTTGTTGCTTCGCTTCTTCTAAGGAAACTAATGACTGTTTGGATAAAATCTCCATGCTTAACTTGGCTCTTTCCTGAAAGGATATGTTGTATTTCATCATTCACAAGTTTAGATTAAAATGATAATCAAATATAAAGAAAATTTTGAAATTAAATCCCCAAATAATTACTAGGTGTAATTTGCATTAATTCGGCTCTCACTTCTTCTGAAACGTTTAATGTTCCGATGAAATTGTGAATCGCTTCTTTGTTAATTACAGTATTAGTTCTGGTTAAGTCTTTCAAAGCTTCGTATGGATTTGGATAGCCTTCACGGCGTAAAATTGTTTGAATTGCTTCTGCAACAACTGCCCAGTTTTTCTCTAAATCTTCTGCGAATTTGTCTTCGTTTAATAACAATTTGTTCAATCCTTTTAAAGTCGCTTCAAATGCGATTAAGGTGTGTCCCATTGGAACTCCAATATTACGTAAAACCGTACTATCTGTTAAATCGCGTTGTAATCTTGAAAGTGGTAATTTTGCTGATAAATGTTCGAAAATTGCATTAGCAATTCCTAAATTTCCTTCCGAATTTTCAAAATCAATTGGATTAACTTTATGTGGCATGGCAGAAGAACCAATTTCCCCTGCTTTGATTTTTTGTTTGAAATAATCCATTGAAACATAGGTCCAAATGTCTCTGTCTAAATCGATTAAAATCGTATTAATGCGTTTTAAAGCATCAAAAAAGGCTGCAAAATGGTCGTAATGTTCAATTTGTGTCGTTGGGAATGAATGGTGTAACCCTAAACTGTTTTCTACGAAATCGGTTCCAAATTTTTTCCAATCTGTGTTTGGATACGCTACTTTGTGTGCGTTGTAATTTCCGGTAGCACCACCAAATTTAGCAGCAAACGGAACATTGAATAACAAACGCATTTGCTCTTCTAAACGTTCTACGAAAACTAAAATTTCTTTTCCTAAACGAGTAGGAGAAGCTGGTTGTCCGTGTGTTCTGGCTAACATTGGAACGTCTTTCCATTCCATTGCTAATTCTTTCAATTTTGCAATTACGCTTACTAAACTTGGTAAATATACATTCTCAAATGCTTCTTTAGTAGAAAGCGGAATCGCTGTATTGTTGATATCTTGAGAAGTCAATCCAAAATGGATAAACTCTTTAAATTCTTGTAATCCTAAACCGTCGAATTTCGATTTAATGAAATATTCTACCGCTTTTACATCGTGATTCGTTGTTTTTTCGGTTTCTTTAATCCAAAGGGCATCTTCGGTAGAAAAGTTTTTGTAAATCGCTCTTAAAGAATCGTAAATTGATTTGTCAATTTTGGCTAATTGAGGTACATCAGCCTCGCGCAAAGCAATAAAATATTCAACCTCTACCAAAACGCGGTATTTAATTAAGGCTTCTTCAGAAAAATAAGGAGATAATGAAATAGTTTTGCTTCTATAACGACCATCAATTGGCGAAATAGCATTTAATTCTGTTAATTGCATTTTGTTGTGTGTTGTTTAAAGAAGTGCAAATATAATAAGAAGTTAGAAGTTAGAAGTTAGAAGTCAGAAGTTTTTTGGATAGAATTTACTAATTCCTCTTTCACAATTTTCATTCCTTCAACTGCGGTTAATGGCAAGACTTTCAATTCATTTGGTAAATCGTAAATTGTGGCTGGATTGGGATCTATGTAGTACACAGGAACATTTTGGTCTACATAATTCATCAAACCAGCTGCAGGATATACTTGTAATGAAGTTCCGATGATGATTAAAATATCAGCAGTTTCTACAATGTCAATAGCATGTTCAATCATAGGAACATCTTCGCCAAACCAAACAATGTGTGGTCGCAATTGATTACCTTCTAAGTCTAAATCGCCTAAAATTAAATCGTGTTTCCAATCGATTACAAAATCTTCGTTTGAAATGCTTCGCACTTTTAATAATTCGCCATGGAGATGAATAACTTTGTTACTTCCTGCTCTTTCGTGTAAATCGTCAACGTTTTGGGTTATGATGTGTATGTCGAAATGTGCTTCTAATTCGGCTAGAATTTCGTGAGCTTTGTTCGGTTTAACCGTTAAAAGTTGGGCTCTTCTTTTGTTATAAAAGTCTAAGACTAATTCTGGATTTTTTTTCCAACCCAAAGGAGAAGCGACTTCCATAATATCATGACCTTCCCATAAGCCATCAGCATCACGAAATGTTTTAATACCGCTTTCAGCACTAATTCCGGCGCCTGTTAATACTACAATTTTTTTCATTTTCTTTTCTTTTGCAATTTTTATAAAAGTAAAATGCGTCCATACAGACGCATTTTGATTATACTTTTCCTAAGGTATAAAGTTGTTCTAGTGTTGGACTAGCGCTTCCACCAGCTGGTTCTAACGTAATTCCGAACGCTTGTGGAGATTCCGCATTTTCTACTTTTATAACCTTGGTTGAGCTTGTTGCATAAGAGTCAAGTAAACCAATGCTTGTTGGTGTTAAAACAGGCTCTAACTGCAACGACCATACTTGATAAACCATTCCTTTTGGCGGTTCTGGTAATCCAGATGCGTCAATGTAAACCGTTTTTGTAGTTTTGTTGTAATAGGCTTTAGCAAAAGCTTCGGGAGCTACTTGTTGTCCAGCTAGAGTAATAGAAATATTGCTTGTATCTCTTAAAATAGCTAAAACTTCTTCTGATTCTTTTTTCTTCAGTTTTAAATCAACAATTGACTCTTGTAATAAGTTTTTCTCTGTCGAAACATTATTCAAGGTTTCATTTGTTTGGTTTAATTTATAAAATTGAAGTCCGAAACCAACTACTAAAACAGCAGCAGCAACCCAACCTGTGTATTGTGCCCAATTTGTTTTAGGTTTCATTTCGATTACTTTGTTTCTTCCTAATAATTCGGCTCTGATTTTCTCAAAATTAGTAGCAGATAGGTGAGGTGCAACACTATACGACAAATTAATTACCGTATTTTCGATAGCTTTTATTTCTTCTTTTACTTCAGGATGTTCTGCTGCCATTTGGTTGACTTCCGCAATTTCTTCTTCAGAAAGTTTTCCAAATACATACAATTCTAATATTCCTGATTCGATATATTCTCTACTATTCATTGATCATCAGTCTTAATTCATTCATACAATTTCTATTTTGAGTTTTTACCGTTCCTAATGGAATTTCCAACTCTTCCGATGCTTCTTGCTGTGTATATCCTTTAAAAAACAATAAATCGATTAATTGGATACACTTAGGTTTTAATTTTTTGATGAATTCTTTAATTCCTATCGCATCTATTTTATTGATTGTCTTCGCATTGTCATCTAACAGATGTACGAAATTATCAGCAGATAAGTTTTTCTGGCTATTGTTAAAGGTTTTAGAACGTAATTTATCGATGGAAGAATTACGAGCAATATTTAACATCCAAGTGTACAATCGGCCTTTTGAAGTATTATACGAATCAATGTTTTTCCAAATCTTTACAAATACTTCCTGAAGCACATCTTCAGCTTCTTCTTTGTCTTTGATTAAATTAAAAATGATACCATACAAACTCTTGGCATAGTTGTCATAAAGTAATGTAAATGACCTATCGTCTTTTTTAAGTAATAGGGGTAAAAGTTCTTCTTGTGTCATGCAATTTTCTTTTTTTTGTCTAAAATAATAAAAAAAGTAGTATTATTTTTGTGGTATGGAGAAATTTAATCAAGAGTTGTTAACATATTTAGAAGGTTTTCTAACTGAAAATAGAAAAGAAGGCTTTTTACGTGTTTTAAAAAATAGAACTAAGCATTTCACGATTGCTATGGAAGATGTGTATCAATTGCACAATACTAGTGCGGTAATGCGTAGTTGCGAAGTTTTTGGAATACAAGAATTGAATGTGATTGAACAGAAGTTTGGTAAACGAATTGATACTGAAATTGCCATGGGCGCTCAAAAATGGGTAGATGTGAATCGATTTAATACGGTTCAAAGTTGCATTGATGCAAAGAGAGCGCAAGGATATCAAATCATAGCTACAACACCGCATAATGATTCGTGTTTGTTACATGAATTTGATATTGAAAAACCTTCTGCTATATTTTTTGGAACCGAAAAAAACGGACTTTCTGAAGAAGTGATTGAACAAGCGGATGGTTTTCTGAAAATTCCTATGGTAGGTTATACCGAAAGTTTGAATATTTCGGTTTCTGCTGCCATTATTATTCAAGATGTGACAAATCGCTTAAGACAATCTAATATCAATTGGCAATTATCGGAAGAAGAAATATTAGAAAAACGTTTAGATTGGACTCGAAAATCAATTAAAGATATCGATTTTATTGAAAATAAATTTTACGAAATCAAACAAAGTGCTGTAAAATAAACTATTTGTTCTTTTTTAATATTTTGTAATCTTCATAGCATGCACTAATAGCATCCATAATTTGTAAGTCGTTTGCTGTTTGAATAAAATATTCTGAATAATTACAGTTTTGAAGGATTAAAGGAATGTCGTCTTTGTTTATTTCAAGTAATGCAGCTAGAGTTTCTCTGTCAAATTTTGTAGCCAAAAGATTTCGTACTGTATCGTCTTTTTTCATTGCTTTAAGCTTTTTCATTTCTCTAGGTCTTTTTCCAAAGATATTATACAAGAAATCAGCAGGATTAGATATTGAGCCGAGTACTTTGGCAATAGCACCAGGTTTGTAATCACCACCTTCATATCCAGCTTTTAATCCAGATATACTATAACGATAAGCATCATCAGTAACAGGTATTAGTTTTGTATCAACCTCTACGTAGCCAGTTAAATTATATTTAGCAACAATAACTTCATCTAGAACATAAGCTTTTTCAGTTAAGTATATTTTAGTTGGATTTTGTTTTATCCAATCGTTGGTAACTTTTACTTTAACTGTTTCGAATCCAATATATGTAAATAATAATGTATCATTTACTTTAGCACTTATTTCAAAGATTCCGCTGGGAGAAGTAACAGTTCCTTTAACACGAGAGGCATTCACAACGTGAACATTACCCATAGGAAGTTTGGTATCGTTGTGAATAACTGTTCCTTTAATGTTTTTTACTAGTGTATCATTTTGTGAAAAACAATTAAAAGAATAAAAGAGGAATAAAAAAACTACAAAATATTTCATGCTTATTTTAACTGATTCAAAAATACGAATCTAAAGATGATATTTTGTAGTTTTTTATAAATTTATAAGAAAATTAACGAAAATCGTTAGCTTCTTCTTGGTCTTCTTGGTCTTGATGAATCTCCAGCACTTTCAGCGCGTCTTGGAGCTCTGTCAGAAAATCCGCCTTCTCTTCTTGGAGCCGAACTGCTTCTTTCTCCTCTAAAACCTCCATCTCTTCTTGGAGCCGAACCTCTATCGCTTCTGAAACCACCTTCTCTTCCACCTTCTCTTCTTGAAGATGATCCGCTTCTTTCACCTCTAAATCCGCCTTCACGTCTTCCGCCACCAGAATTTCTTCCGTTATGATCGCGTCTTCCGCCACCGTCGTTTTTAGAAATTTCAACGTTGATTCTACGACCGTTCATGTCATATCCGTTAAGAATAGACATTACTTTGTCAGTATGCTCACCATCTGTATTAAAGAAAGAGAAACCTTCTTTTACGTCTACTTTGAAAACGTCATCTCTGCCTAAATCTAAAGTTTCTTTGATGAAATCTTTTAATTGCATCCAATCGAAATCGTCTCTAGCACCTATGTTGATGAAATAACGAACTGGGTCACCCGCTCTAATTTCTCTTGGTTCAGAACTTCTTTCTCTATCACTTCCTCTTTCTCCTGTTAAATCACGTTTCGATTTGTAATAGTTGATGAATCTATTAAATTCAACAGAAACCATTTTCTTAATTAATTCTTCTTTAGATAAACCATCTAAAACTTCATTAATTGCAGGTAAATAAGTATCAATATCATGATCAACTTCAGTATCTTTAATCTTATTTGCTAAGTGTAATAACTGAATTTCGCAGATTTCAATTCCTGATGGGATTGTTTTTTCTTCAAATTTTTGTTTGATGATACGTTCAATAGAGTGGATTTTTCTCAATTCACTTTTAGTAACGATTACAATTGAAGTTCCTAATTTTCCAGCTCTACCTGTTCTACCTGAACGGTGATTGTACGTTTCAATCTCATCTGGTAATTGATAATTTACTACGTGAGTAACATTATCAACGTCAATTCCACGAGCCGCAACGTCTGTAGCAACTAGCATTTGAATTTGACGACCTCTAAATGATTTCATTACACCATCACGTTGTGCTTGCGATAAATCACCATGTAAAGCTGCAGCATTATAACCATCTTCGATTAATTTTTCAGCAACTGCTTGTGTATCACGTTTTGTTCTACAGAAAACCACAGAAAAAATGTCTGGATTAGCATCTGCTAAACGTTTTAAAGCTTCGTAACGGTCTCTGGCGTTTACTACATAATATTCGTGAGAAACTGTAGCTGAACCTGAATTTTTATGTCCAACCGTAATTTCTTCTGGGTTTGACATGAACTGTTTAGCAATACGCGCAACTTCAGCTGGCATAGTTGCAGAGAATAACCAAGTGTTTTTCTCGTCTGGTGTGTCCGATAAAATGGAACAAATGTCTTCGTAGAATCCCATGTTTAACATCTCATCTGCCTCGTCTAAGATACAAAAATCGATGTTTTTAATGTTTACAAGACCTCTGTTAATCATGTCTTGCATTCTACCTGGTGTAGCCACAATAATTTGTGCACCACGTTTCACTTCTCTAGCTTGTTCTGTAATGCTTGCACCACCATAAACAGCTACGGTATGTAAACCTTTAATGTACTTAGAGTACAATTTAATTTCGTTGGTGATTTGTAAGCATAACTCACGCGTTGGCGATAAAATTAATGCCTGTGTATTTCTGTTTTCAGCATCAATTTTTTGAATTAGTGGAAAACCAAAAGCTGCGGTTTTTCCTGTTCCTGTTTGCGCTAAGGCTACTAAGTCTGTGTTTTGTTCCAATAGTACTGGAATCGCTTTTTCTTGTACTTCTGACGGATTCTCAAATCCTAGATCTTTAATCGCCAGCAGTAGCGACTCATTCAATCCTAATTGTTCAAATTTATTCATATATTATTTTAAATTGGGTGCAAAGGTACGCTTTAAAAGTTAGATTAACTAATTTGTTACTAATTGATTTTCAATTTGTTATGTTTTTAGTCTTTTTTACAGATTTTATAAAATATGTTTTATAGTTAAATTTGGGATAGAAAAATTGCAAAATGAAGTACTTTTGTAGGAAATGAGACGATATGTTTGAACTATTAGACGTTATTGGAACTTTAGTGTTTGCTATTTCGGGTGCTTTGACTGCTATTTATAAGAAATTAGACTTATTTGGTGTGTATTGTATCGCTTTTGTCACTGCTTTAGGTGGAGGAACAGTTCGTGATGTAATGATTGGACGAACACCTGTCGGCTGGATGTTAGATATTGATTATGTTTACATCATTACTATAGGTTTTCTACTTTCTATAATATTCAATCGGTATTTAGAGCGTTTGCGTATTTCGATGTTTTTATTTGATACGATTGGATTAGGGGTTTTTACTTTAATCGGTTTAGAAAAAGGAATTGAGTATGGATTAAGTCCGGTTGTTTGTGTGATTTTAGGAACTTTAACAGCGACTTTTGGAGGTGTTATTCGCGATATTTTATGTAATGAAATTCCGGTTTTGTTCCGAAAGGAAATTTATGCTACGCTTTGTATAGCAGGTGGAATTTTATTCTTCTTATTACAAAAGTTGGAAATATCAGATGACGTAATATCGCCGATAGTAGCCATTTTTATTATTACATTCCGATTAATTGCTTTTAAATATAACTGGAGTTTGCCTATTGGTTCTGTTTTTGTAAAAAAAGAATAAGTTCATTTACGGCAATTCCTCTGTGGCTAATTATTGATTTTTCTTCCATAGTCAGTTCAGCAAAGGTTTTAGAATAGCCATCTGCAACAAAAATAGGATCGTAACCAAAACCGTTTGTTCCAATTTTTTTTTCAATGATTTTTCCATTGATGATTCCGGTAAATAAGTTTTGATTACCATTCAAATTTAAAGCAATAACGGTTTTAAAATTAGCTTTTCGATTCGATTTATCTTTCAATTTCGATAAAAGTTTATCCATATTATCGTTGGCATCTTTTTGTTCGCCTGCATAGCGAGCTGAATAAACTCCAGGCGCACCATTTAAAGCTTCTACTTCTAAACCTGTATCATCTGCAAAACAATCATAACCATATTTTTCGGTAACGTAATTGGCTTTTAAAATTGCATTTCCTTCAATGGTATCAGCGGTTTCTGGAATATCTTCTGTGCAGCCAATTTCTTCTAAACTTAGAATTTGAAAGGTGTTTGGAACTAAAGCCTGAATTTCCTGAATTTTATTTTTGTTGTTGGATGCGAATACAAGTTTCATGAAAAATGATTTTAAAAAACAAAGATACGAAATGTATAAAAAGCAAAAAGTCGAGGTGGAGCCCCCGACTTTTAAGGTGAACGTGTAACCACATTTCTGTGTCGTTCGGTGCAAAGGTAATTGCATTTATTGATTTACCAAGCTTTTTTGATTTTTTATTTTATTACTAAATTTTTTTAGTCGTAAAATTTATAATAAAAACTTTTTTCTTTATACTTTTGCTTCGTTTTTAACACCTATTATATATCATGGTAAAAGATTTATTCGAAAGAATTCAAAACAATAAAGGTCCGTTAGGAAAATGGGCTTCACAAGCAGAAGGATATTATGTATTTCCAAAACTAGAAGGTGAGTTAGGTCCAAGAATGAAATTTCATGGAAAAGATATTTTAAATTGGAGTTTAAATGATTATTTAGGATTAGCTAATCATCCAGAAGTTAGAAAAGCTGATGCTGATGCGGCAGTTCAATATGGAGCGGCTTATCCAATGGGAGCTCGTATGATGAGTGGTCATACAAAATATCACGAACAATTAGAAAATGAATTAGCAGCTTTCGTAATGAAAGAATCGGCTTATTTGTTAAACTTTGGGTACCAAGGAATGGTGTCTATCATCGATGCATTGGTTTCTAAAAATGATATTATTGTTTATGACGTAGATTCTCATGCTTGTATTATTGACGGTGTGCGTTTGCATATGGGGAAACGTTTTACCTACAAACACAATGATTTAGAAAGTATGGAGAAAAACCTTCAGAGAGCAACTAAAATGGCTGAAGAAACTGGAGGTGGAATCTTATTCATTACTGAAGGCGTTTTTGGAATGCGTGGCCAACAAGGAAAATTAAAAGAGATTGTTGCCTTGAAGAAAAAATACAACTTCCGCTTATTAGTTGATGATGCGCATGGCTTTGGTACATTGGGTAAAACTGGAGCTGGAGCAGGAGAAGAGCAAGGTTGTCAAGATGGAATTGATGTGTATTTCTCAACTTTTGCAAAATCAATGGCAAATATTGGAGCATTCGTAGCAGCTGACAAAGATGTTATCGATTATTTAAAATACAATTTACGTTCTCAAATGTTTGCAAAAGCATTACCAATGATTCAAACTATTGGTTCATTAAAACGTTTGGAGTTATTACGTAATTCATCTGAAATAAAAGATAAATTATGGGTAAATGTAAATGCATTGCAAAACGGATTAAAAGAAAGAGGATTTAACATTGGTGATACCAACACTTGTATTACTCCGGTATATTTAGAGGGGTCTATTCCTGAAGCTATGGTTATGGTAAATGACTTACGTGAAAACTATGGAATTTTCCTTTCTATTGTAGTATATCCTGTAATTCCAAAAGGAATTATTTTGTTAAGAATGATTCCTACTGCTTCGCATACTTTAGAAGATATCAACGAAACGTTAGCTGCTTTTGAAGCTATCCGTGAAAAATTAGTAAACGGAACATATGCTAAAATTGCAGAAGTAAATGTTCAAAATGTAGAGTAATTTATTTCTATATAAAATTAAAAGGGATTCAGATTGAATCCCTTTTTTTATAATTCTTTTTTGTAGGTTCTTCTCCTCTTGTTAATTTTTGAATTAAAATGTTTCCATAAATTGTGAATAGCATGATTTTCCTCTAACTCAGGAGTTCTTATGCAAGTTTCAATACCTTTTGCTAAGCAAACTTTGTAATATTCATCAAAAATGATGGCGGTAATTCCTTTGCTTTGATATTCTGGAGTTATGCCGATTAGATAGAAAACAATTTCTTTCGAATATTTTCTGGCTTGTAACAAATGATAAAATCCAATAGGAAAAAGTTTTCCGTTTGCTTTTCTTAATGCTTGAGCAAAACCAGGCATTACTATCGCAAATGCAATCATGTTGTCGTTTTTATCTAATATAAATTTTATGTACTCCGGATTAATGAAACTGATGTATTTCTTTTTAAAATATGCCTTTTGGATATCATTAATAGGCACAAATGATTGTAATTTGGCATAAGATTCGTTAAACAAATCAAACATTTTGTCAACATAAGGCATTATGTCTTTTGTTTTTGTAAAATTTAAGCTGCGTAATTCATATCTTTTTTTGATAAGTTCACTGGCTTTTTGAAAAGGTTCAGGATTTATGCCTTTAAATGAAAAATCACTTTCAATATATTCCTTTTCTTTTACAAATCCAAGTTGTTCAAAATGAGTGATGTAGTAGGGTTGGCTGTACCAAGTAATCATATTGCCTAATTGATCAAAGCCCTCACTAAGAATTCCTACTTTATCTAAATTAGAAAATCCCATAGGACCTTCCATATGGTCCATATTGTGTTTACGACCTAATTCTTCTACTTTGTTTATAAGGGCTTTGGTTACTTCAATATCATCAATGGCATCAAACCAACCAAATCGGGTTTTCTTTTTACCTAATATTTTTACTTCTTCCCAATTAATGATTGCGGCAATTTTACCAACAATTTTATTGTTTTTGTAAGCTAAATAAAAATGGGCTTCTGCCGATTGAAGTGCTGGATTCTTTGTTTTATCAAACGTTTCCAATTCTTCAGCTATGATGGGCGGAATCCAATATGGATTGTTTTTGTACAATTCGAAAGAAAACATTACGTAATCTTTCATTTCTTTTTTAGTTAAGGCTTCTTTAATTGTTATCATTTTATTCTACTGCATCTTTTCTTTTCTTAGCTTCTTTTTCAGCTTTCTTTTTTACCTTTTTATCCGTTTTGCTTTCGGTTCCAGGTTTTGCAATTTGAACTTCTTCATATTTATCAGCAAAACGCCAAGAAAAACCAATTCCAGCATTTAAAATACTAGGAGTATCTTTAATGTTTTTGCCTAATGAGGCATCTATTTGCATGTTTTTATCAAACAAAAATGCTGCTCCAATTCTAAAAACACCATCACTATAATAATCACCCATATAGCCTTGATTTTCAATAAAACCAGACCATTTTGCATTAAAACCTCTAGTTAATGTTAAAATATAGTTGATAGAAGCAAAATCGGTTCCTATTTTATCGTAAGTTAAGTTAGTCACCAAAACCCATCTTCCTCCAAAATGATTTTGAGCAATTGCTGTTACTTTTGGACTAAAACTAGGTTCTTTTATAGCTGCTGGAGCATAATTAAAAGGATTATCTCCGACACTAAAGTTAGCGCCAGCATACATTGAAAAAGCCGGAATAAATTGTCTCCATTTGAAACGGTGATTGGCTTTCCAACTGTATAAGTTAGGTTTTTCTTCATAATTTTTAAAAGGATCGTAAATCAAATATTTAGCCCCTAATGTTAATTGTTTAAAACCATTTCTCTTTTCTTCGAAATTACCCGAAGTAAGTTTGTCATTTTGATATTGAATTTCTCCAATAATTTCTAATTCTTCTTTCCAAACACCATAACGAATAGCTAATTCACCCATAAAGCCCTTAGCTTGATATCCCAATAAATTGTGATCTTCTGAAACATAGGTAACTCCAGTTTCTGTTTGAATAATTGTTTTACCAACCGCAAAAGCCATCATCGATTTTCCTGGACGATTTGAATTGATTTCATCTGTAAATTGTCCAAACGAAATTTGAGAGGTTATCCCTAAGATTAATATAAAAAGTGCTTGAATTGATTTCATACAAAAAGATTTATCTCCAAAAATAGTTATTTTATCATAATTTTATGAAACAATTTTGAAGTTTTCCCAACCAATATCTGTATTTTTGAATTTTAAAATTTATTAGCATGGAAATGGCTTCATTTACAGGATTGATAAAAACCCTATTTTATATCATTCTGTTTTATTATCTGTTTAAGTTTGCAGTTCGAATTTTTGCTCCAATTTTAATGCAAAAGGCTGTAAACAAGATGCAAGAAAAAATGCAAGAACAGTACAGACAACAACAAGAACAATACAATAACGCCTCTCAATCGACAAAAACAACTCCAAAACCAAAAAAAGAAGTAGGAGAATACATCGATTACGAAGAAGTGAAATAATTGTTAGTTTAAAACATTACCTTAAAGGATATTATTACAATATCCTTTTTTTAGTTACTTTAGCACCTTATTTATAGCATTAATATGAAGAACATAAAAGCATTCTATCCGCATTTATTAGTTGTAGTTGGATTTATCTTAGTTTCACTATTTTATTTTTATCCCGTTTTAAAAGGAGAAAAAATTTTTCAATCCGATATCGTTCAATATACCGGAATGGCAAAAGAGCAAATCGATTTTAGAAAAGAAACAGGTGAGGAGCCTTATTGGACGAATAGTGCTTTCGGAGGAATGCCGACGTATCAATTAGGAGCAAAATATCCAAATGACGTTATCGGAATGTTGGATGATGCTTTACGTTTTTTACCTCGTCCAGCGGATTATTTATTCCTTTATTTCTTAGGGTTTTATGTGTTGTTGATGGTGTTAAAAGTAGATCCGTTAAAAGCGTTTTTCGGAGCTTTAGCCTTTGGACTTTCAACGTATTTGATTATTATTTTAGGTGTTGGGCACAATGCAAAAGCACATGCAATAGCTTATATGCCAATGGTAGTTGCTGGAGTTTTATTGGTGTTCCAACGGAAATATATTGCAGGAGGCTTATTAACTATGGTGGCTGCTGCTTTAGAAATTAATGCAAATCACTTCCAAATGACGTATTATTTATTGCTTTTATTGGCAATAATTGCGGTTTATTATGTCGTAATTGCAATTAAGAATAAGGAATTTAAAGAGTTAGGAAAGATATTTGGAGTATTTGCTATCGCAGGAATTTTAGCCATTGGAGCCAATGCAACCAATTTAATGGCGACTTCAGAATATGCTAAGTTTTCAACACGTAATAATAGTGAATTAACTTTCAATCCAGATGGTTCGCCAAAAACGGATAGTAATGCGATGTCCTATGACTACATTACTGAATACAGCTATGGAGTTGCAGAAAGTTTAAATTTAATTGCACCTGGACTTTTCGGAGGTTCCAATAATGAAAATTTAGGAATTGAATCGGAAACCTATCAAAATTTTGTAGCACAAGGCTATCCAGCTGATCAAGTGCAAGGATTTGTAGAACACGCACCTGCTTATTGGGGTGATCAGCCTATTGTTGCGGCACCAGCATATATTGGAGTAGTTGTGTTTTTCTTATTCATAATGGCATTTTTTGTTGAAAAACGAAATATTAAATACTTATTTTTAGCTGGAGCGATATTTTCATTATTCTTGTCTTGGGGTAAGAATTTCAGTATTTTGACTGATTTCTTTATCAATTATGTGCCTTTATATAATAAGTTCAGAGCGGTTTCTTCTATACAAGTAATTTTAGAATTGTGTGTGCCTGCTTTAGCTATTGTAGGTTTGTACCAATTTTTCAAACAAGACGAAAAAGCAAAATGGAATGCATTGTGGAAATCAGGAGCTATTACTTTCGGACTTTTAGTGGTTTTATTTTTAATTAAAGGAATGTTTGATTTCTCATCAGCTAACGATGCAATGTATGCACAAGCGTATGGAGATGATTTTATTAGAACATTAAAAATAGATAGAGCTGCTTTGTATACTTCTGATGTTTTGCGTTCGATGTTGTTTGTGGGACTTACTTTTGCTGTTTTATTTCTTTTTGTGAAAAACCTGATGAAAGAAACTACAGCGATTATCTTAGTTGGAGTTTTAATGGTTTTCGACTTGTTTATGGTAGACAAACGTTATGTAAGCAATAATCCAGACCAATTCAAAAGCGCAAGAGAGGTAGATATGCCATTTGAACCTACAGAAGCCGACCAAAGAATTTTAGCCGATACTTCACATTTCCGAGTTTTTGAGGTAGAAGGAGGAATGAGTAGTGCTAGAACATCGTTTTTCCATAAATCAATTGGTGGTTATCATGCCGCGAAACCAAGAAGAATGCAACAATTATTCGACTACCAAATCGCTAAAAATAACGTTCGTGTGCTAAACATGTTAAACGTAAAATACGTCATCCAATCCGATGAAAACGGACAAAAATTAGCTTTAGCCAATCCAGCAGCAAATGGAAATGCTTGGTTTGTAGAGAAAATTAAGTTTGTGAATTCTGCCAATGAAGAAATGAAAGCGTTGGATAGTTTGGATAATAAAAAAGTTGCAGTAATCAATAATCCTGACTTTGGACCATTTTTTAAGCCAGTATTTAAAAAAGATTATGTACTTGATTCACTTGCTCAAATTAAATTAGTAAGCTATAAGCCAAATTATTTAAAATATATTTCTAATAATTCTAATGAAGGAATAGCCGTTTTCTCTGAAATGTATTACGAAAATGGATGGAATGTTTATATAGATGGGGAAAGAGATTCAATGTTAAGAGTAAACTACGTTTTAAGAGGTTTGCAAATTCCAGCAGGAAAACACACTATCGAATTCAAATTTGAACCAGAAGTAGTAAAAACAGGAAGTACTATTGCTTTAATGAGTTCAATCGGAATGCTTTTATTGATTGGAGCTGGAGTTTATTTTGAGAGAAAGAAAAAGATTGAAGATTAACGATTTTTGATTTTTGAACTTGAATTTGTAATTGAACTTGACATTGAAACCAACCAAAAAAATACTCATCATATCGTATTACTGGCCACCAGCAGGAGGTCCAGGGGTACAGCGTTGGTTAAAATTTGTCAAATATTTACCTGATTTTAATATTGAACCTCACGTTTATATTCCAGAAAATCCAACGTATCCTTTGATTGATGAGAAATTAATGCGTGAAGTTTCAGATAAAGCCATTATCATCAAACAACCGATTTTTGAACCTTACGGATTGGCTTCGGTTTTTTCAAAACATAAGACTAAAAAAATCAGTTCAGGAATAATTCCAAATCAAAAAAAGCAATCGTTTGTAGAAAAAGCAATGCTTTGGATTCGTGGTAATGTTTTTATTCCAGATGCTAGAGTATTTTGGGTAAAACCTTCGGTTAAGTTTTTGAAACAGTATCTTCAAGAACATCAAATTGATACAATAATAACAACTGGTCCGCCACACAGTTTGCATTTGATTGGTTTGCAATTAAAAAAAGAGCTAAACATCACTTGGTTGGCTGATTTTCGTGATCCTTGGACAACCATTGGTTACCACAAACAATTAAAATTGAGTTCGTGGGCAGCGAGAAAACACAAAAATTTGGAAAAAGAAGTCATGAATACTTGTGACCAACTTTTAGTAACGTCTCCTACCACAAAAACAGAATTTGAAGCGATTACAACAAAACCAATCGAAGTGATTACTAATGGTTATGACGTGGAAAAAGTAAATAAAAAACCTTTAGACGAAAAATTTACTTTGGCTCACATTGGTTCGTTTTTATCGGCAAGAAATCCAAGGATTTTATGGAAAGCTTTGAAAGAATTAACCAAAGAAAATCCCGAATTCAAAAATCATTTTCAATTAAAATTGATAGGAGCGGTGAGTGCTGAGGTACTTCAAGCGATTAAAGAATTCAAGTTGGAAAAATACGTGAATCATTTAGGTTATTTGCCACATGATGAAGCGATAATCGAACAAAGAAGTTCGCAAGTGTTATTACTTATCGAAATTGACTCAGAAGAAACCAAATGTATCATTCCTGGAAAATTATTCGAATATATGGTTTCTGAGCGACCAATTATCGCCATCGGACCAGAAAACGCTGATTTTGCTCAAATCATTAAGGCAACCAATACGGGAACTTTCTTCAAATATGACGAATTAGAAGCTTTGAAAAATCAAATTCTGACTTGTTTTGAACAATTTCAACAAAATAATTTAAGAGTGCATCCTGTTGGTCTACAGCAATACAGCAGAAAATCATTGACGGAGAAATTAGCCAAACTGCTAATCACTAATCACTAATCACTTTTCACTAAAAAAATGGGAATTGTCATCAAACAATCGATTAAAAATACCATCATTACCTATATTGGTTTTGGAATTGGTGCGATTAACACTTTGTTTATGTACGGGCAATTTCTGGGTGACACCTTTTATGGTTTGGTCGGATTTATTTTGTCGGCAGCCAATATTATGATGCCTTTGATGGCGTTTGGAGTTCATAATACTTTGGTGAAATTCTACAATGAATACGAAACTGAAGAGAAAAAAGCGCAATTTCTAACGTTTGTTTTGGTTTTGCCTTTATTGATTGTGCTTCCTGTAAGTTTGATTGGTTATTTTGGATATCATCAAATAGCGGAATTATTATCGGAAAAGAATCCAATTGTTTATGATTATGTATGGCAAATTCCAGTAATCGGACTTTGTATGGGTTATTTTGAGATTTTTTATGCTTGGGTAAAAGTGCATTTGCAATCGGTTTACGGTAGTTTTGTGAAAGAAGTTTTGCTTCGAATTCTAATTTCAATTTTCTTATTTGCGGTTTATTTTGATTTTATTTCTCCGCAACAATTTGTTTTTGCCTTGATGGGAATTTACTTTTTATCGCTTTTAACCATGTTTTTTTATGCGATGAAAGTGAAATTACCTCATTTAAAATTAGTTTTTCCTGATAATTATAAAGCAATTTTAACGTATTGTTTTTTTATCATCTTATCAGGAAGTGTAGCAAATATGTTGTTAGATGTTGATAAATTCATGCTGAATTTTTACATCAATATCGATAATATCGCTTTTTATTCCGTTGCTATTTTTATTGCAACAGTAATTTCGGTGCCAAGTCGTGCCATGCATCAAATTACGTATCCTATTACGGCTAAATTAATGAGCGAAAATAAACACGATGAATTAAATGAATTGTATAAAAAGTCTTCAATTACGCTACAAGTTATTGGTGGTTTGATTTTAATTGGGATTTTGGTCAATATAAATGAATTGTATAGCGTTTTACCAAAAGGCTATAGTGAAGGAATTGCAGTTGTTTTCCTAATAGGTATTTCTAAGTATTTCGATTTGATTTTAGGAAATAATAATTCGATTATTTTTAACTCGATATATTACCGTGCAGTCTTGTTTTTGGGTTTGTTTTTGGTTTTTCTGACAGTTTCCTTAAATATGATCTTCATTCCCCTTTATGGCTTGAATGGAGCTGCTATTGCAACTTTAATTTCGATTACGTTATATAGTTTAGCAAAGTTACTTTTCGTAGTGCTTAAAATGAAGTTATTTCCGTTTACTAAAAATACGATTGTAGCTTTATTATTAGCAATATTGAGTTTTGGAGTATTCTATTATTGGGATTTTAGCTTTCATCCATTTATAAACATTGTTTTAAAATCGATTTTAGTTACCATTTTCTATTTAGGATTGACTTACTATTTTAAGGTTTCTTCGGATATCAATTTTGTGATGAACTCTGTTTTTAAGAGAATTTTGAAGAAATAATAAAGATTTTTTTAATTTCTTCGATTTATTCAATCTGTGTTCCAAATTTGAAAATTGATTTTTGTATTTGTTCTTGTACTTGAATACAAAAAAACCTGCTTCATCTTCCCAGAATCCGCAGGATTTAAAAACAAACTAACCAACCAATTATTATTTATCTTTTTTCATTTCTAAAGTTTCTCTTTTGATTTCTTTTACGTCGTCATCAGACATTTTTACTTTAGAACCGTCTTTTTTGTAGTAGTAATAGTCATCATCACTTTCATAATCATCATCATAGTCATCTCCATAACCACCATTTCCACCTGAGTAATGCTCTCCTCTTGGGTTGTAGAAGTAACCATTGTTTGCGTAGTTGATAAATCCAAATACATCTACAATTCGTCCTCTTCTGTCGTAAACAATTCTCATGTTTCCTACTTTAGTTACAGCAAAACTGTTATAGCTCATATAAATAGTTCCAATACGTTTTACCCTTCCAAAAGCGTCGTAGTTGATGTATACATTTCCTATGCGTCTTACTCTACCAAAGTTGTCGTGTTCTACACGGATTCCTCTTTCAGAAGTTCCGTAGTAACCTCTAGTTCCAGGAGCGCCATTTGTGTTATTAATAGCATATCTAGGTCCTGATGGTCTTGTGTTGAAGTCAAATTCGCCATTTGGAAACAACATAAACTCAATTCCGCGTTCTCTGAAGATAATGGGTTCTGCATCTCGATAATCGATGTAATACTCTCTTCTATTTGTGTTATCAGAAAAAATAGGATTTTCTGACGCTAAAGCCATGTTCCCTACCAGAAAGATACTGGCTACTACTAAAAGTGTAATTTTTTTACTCATGATGTACACATTTAGTTTTCGGAATTCGTGAATCTTCGATTTCATGATACAACAATTTAAAAGTTGAGCAACTCAATTTTAAAACTCGTTTCTAAAACTTGTTGCTTGATTAAGTATTTTCAATTGCTGTGCCAAACTCAAAAAAAGCGTTGTAAACGATTTGTTAATGAGTTGTTATTAAATAAAAAAAGAACGCTAACTTATTGATAGCGTTCTTTTTATAAATATATTTTAGTATTTTTAATTTATCTACTTCCGTATCTTCTTATCATTTCTTGTTGCATTTGCTCAATACCTTCCATACCTAAAGTAGTGAATAGAACAATTACATAAATTAGGTAAATAACACCTAATGAAATTCCAATTATACTAAGAATTTTACCAATTTTTAAATTATTGTAGTTGGTATAAACACTTGGATTTTCAGCATATAATTTAGTGTCTTTATTTGCTAAAACTAAAGCTACAACACCTAAAATGATACTAAAAATTCCGTAACAACAACAAATTAAAATTGAAAATATTCCTAAAATAAGGACAGCGGTAGCATTAGGTAATTTTTGATTTTCCATAAATATAAAGTTTAATTGGTTACAGAGTTAAAATATATTTTAATTAAATAGGCTATTAAAATTACAGCTCCATTTAAAATAGCACTAGCAATTACTAATTTATAATAGTTTCTTTTTTTATCAAAAAGATGAAGTGCTAAAAAAACAAAAAACAAAGCTAAGGTGTAAATAGCAGGAAACATTTTAAATGCTTCCCAAAATTCGCCTTCTAATAAAAAAGCTATTGCCCTTTGTGTTCCACAACCTGGACATTCAACTCCAAAAAGTTGTTTGTTCATACAAGGCAACATATGTTCTTCCATAATGCTTTTTAGAATTAAAATTTTATTCACAAGTTTACAAAAAAAAGTTCACAAACAAATACTAATTTTAAAAACACTACTTTTGAAAATTGTATTTTAAAGTAAAAATAATGAAACAATTTTTATACATTTTAATGTTTGCTGCAGTCGGAATTTATGCTCTAATTGAACAATCAAAACCAGCTCCAAATCGATTTATTATGATAGGGGCAATGGCTGTTTTTATGTTTGGATTATTTAGATTGATGAATAAAATTCCATCTAAAAATGATGGAGAAAACGATGAAGAAAATGACACAGAAATTTGAAATAGGAGATAAGGTCTCAGTTTTAGACGACGACATTTCGGGAGTAGTAATTAAGGTTAATAATGATCAAATTTCGGTGGAAACTACTGATAATTTTGTGATGACATTTTTTGTCAACGAATTGGTTAAAATAAACAATTCCAATGAGTTAAGTGGTTTTTTCTCTACTCAAAGTTTAGGTTCAGTTTTAAAGGATAAAGAAGAGCCAAAAAAGCGCAGTTTTGTAAAAGAAAAGCGCTCTCGTAAGGACGAATTTGTCTTAGAAGTGGATTTGCATATCGAAAAATTAGTACCTTCAAAACGCGGAATGAACAACTATGATATTCTAACTTTGCAAATAGAAACCGCAAAACGCCAACTCGATTTTGCTATCAAAAATCGAATGCCTAAAGTGGTTTTTATTCACGGCGTTGGTGAAGGTGTTTTGAAAGCCGAATTGGACTTTATGTTAGGACGTTATGATACCATTTCGTTCCAAGATGCGAACTATCAAAAATATGGTTTAGGTGCCACTGAAGTTTATATTAAACAAAATGTTAAGTAATTTTAGATGTTTTAATTTTACCTAAATTTCACTTCTAGAAATAAAAAAAGGACTAATCAGTTTCGAATAGTCCTTTGCTTTTTTATGTTTAAAATTTTATAAATCGGTTTCATAATTTCCAAAATTATATTCTGTAAAACTAAACGAATTAGAACTTCCAGAAAAGTTTACATTGACAAATTTAATGTTATGATTATATCCCGTTATTGTAATTCCATCTGAAGCATAAAGCGCGTCTGTAATAATTTCAATTGTTCCACCAGTAGCATTCCACTCATTTTTTACAATTGGAGTAGCGGACGGAATAGTTGTACAAATATTACTAGAAGTTACTGTTCCAGAATAAATTCTATAAATAATCTGATTTGTTGAATTTATATTTACTGTTCTCGGATTTCCATCTGGCGTTTCTTCGTTGGTAAAACTAGCTTCAGGAATATTAATTAACAACATTTCGTCTCCATTAATTTTGAAAATTAAATTATTATCAGGGCATTCTTGAATACTAACGGTATCAAAATTGAAAGATTCTAATGTAATATCGCCATCATCACAAGCTTGTAGCACAAAAATTGAGGCTACTAAAACTATAAGTTTTTTCATTTTATCATTGAATTTATGCAACAAAAATAAAGGTTTTAATTTATTAATTTGCTAAAGTTTGTTAATTTCCATCTGAATTGATTTTAAGATTTCTAAAATAAAATGATTTGTATCTTTGTCCAATGAGAAAAGTGTATTTAGATAACGCCGCAACCACGCCTATTCATCCAGAAGTCATTACTGCGATGATTAATGTTTTACAAAACGATTTTGGAAATCCATCTTCTACCCATAGTTTTGGGAGGAGCGCCAAGACTTTGTTGGAATCTTCGCGAAAAACCATTGCGAAATTGCTAAATGCACAAGCTTCTAAACTTATTTTCACCTCAAGCGCTACTGAAGCCACGAATTGGATTCTAACCAGTGCTGTGAAAGATTTAGGAATCAAACGCATTATCACGACTAAAATCGAACATCATGCTACATTGCACACAGTAGAACATCTAACAAAGGAATTCGGAATTCAAGTCGAATATATTACCATTTTACCAAACGGAAACATCGATTATCAAGATTTAGCAGCTAAATTACATTCAGATGTTCCAACTCTAGTCTCGCTAATCCACGTAAATAACGAAATAGGAACGATTTTAGACATCAAGCGTGTTTCGGACTTGTGCAAGTATGCAAAAGCACTTTTTCATTGTGATACGGTGCAATCTATCGGTAAAACGAATTTAGATGTACAAGAGTTGGGAATTGACTTTTTAGTAGCTTCTGCACATAAGTTTCATGGTCCAAAAGGTGTAGGTTTTGCTTACATCAAAAAGAATTCCATGCTACAACCGATGATTTTTGGTGGCGAGCAAGAAAAAGGGATGCGCGCCGGAACCGAAGCCGTACATCAAGTCGTAGGAATGGCAAAAGCTTTAGAATTAGCTTACGCGAATTTAGAAAGCGATACACAATATATTTCCGATTTAAAAGAGTATTGTATTTCTGAATTGAAAAAAATATTTCCAGAAGTGAAAATCAATGGAGAAAATACGTTTTATAACCTTTTGAATGTCCAATTGCCTTTATCAGAAGAAAAGACTTCTATGTTGTTATTTACATTAGATATGAAAGGAATTGCTGTTTCACGCGGTAGTGCTTGTCAAAGTGGAAGTATTAAACCATCGCACGTTTTAGCCGAATTTTTATCTCCAGAAGAGACAAAAAAACCAAGTTTGCGAATCTCATTCAGCCATTTTAATACGAAAGAAGATATTGATTTGTTGGTTGAGGCTTTGAAACAAGCATAACTATTACCGTCACTTCGAGTGATTTTTAAAAGAAAAAATGCTGATTTTTGCTTTTAAAAATTGTATCGAGAACTATAGCAACGATTTTCCTTCTACAGTTCTCGATACATTTTGTATTTGTAAATCTGAGGCTTTCCAAATACAAAACACTCGAAGTGACGTTAGTGGAATTTCGATTTGAAACATAAAAAAACACGAATTACATAAATCATATAATTCGTGTTCAATAAGTTATTGAGGAAACTACAATTTCCCCATATTCTGAGCCAATGTCTCAATGAATTTAGTGATTGGTCCTTTGATCATCATCGCCATCATTGGGTTGAAATCGCCTTCAAAAGCTAATTGCACTTCTGTGTTATCAGCATCAATTGCGTTTAAGTTTCCAGTTAAGGTAAAAGGTAATTTACTTGAAGCCGCTCCTAAAACCACTTGCGAATTTGGAGTTCCACCTTTTTTAACCAATTTAATTTCTGGCATACCTTTTAATCCGAATTCAAAGCAATTTTCGTCGATTACTTCAAATTTTGCGATATTTTCAGGCATTAATTTTTCGAAATTCTTTACGTCGTTCAAAGCGTTGAATAAATATTCAGCCGATTTTGCTACGTTTACTTTTGGACTTTCTAAGTTCATATGTTTTGTTTATAAGTTTAAAAGGTTATGAGTTTAAAAGGGGGAAACTAAACTTCTACATTCCATTCTGCTGGATTGGCGTTCCAAGCACTCAACGTTTCCAATTCATTTTCTGAAACATATTGTTTGTCAACCGCTTTTTGTAATAAGTTTTCGTAATTACTTAACGTGAAAACATCCAAATTAGCCGCTTCAAAACGCTCTTTTGAAATTTGAAAACCATAGGTGAAAATCGCTGCCATTCCTTTTACATTAGCACCTTCGTTGCGTAAAGCTTCAACAGCTAACAAACTGCTTCCGCCAGTCGAAATCAAATCTTCTACAACTACAACGTTTTGTCCTTTTTGCAAGAAACCTTCTACTTGGTTTTGTCTTCCGTGTTTTTTAGGTTCAGGACGAACATATACGAAAGGTAATCCCATCGCTTCGGCAACTAAAATTCCGATACCAATAGCACCTGTTGCAACGCCTGCAATCACATCTGGTTTACCAAATTTGTCTTCAATATGTTTCGCAAATTCATCGCGTACATAGTTTCTAACCGCTGGAAATGAAAGGATTATGCGGTTATCACAATAAATCGGAGACTTCCAGCCTGAAGCCCACGTAAAAGGATTTTTAGAATTTAATTTAATTGCGTTTATTTGTAAAAGCAATTCGGCTGTTTGTTGGGCGGTATTGTTATTAAAAATCATATTGCAAATGTATAAAGTTTTTGTGAACGATAAGCCACTTTTTTTGACAAATCAAGTTCAAAAAGAGACCGATTTCAAACTTTTTTTGTTGGAAAGTGTTGATATCAAGAAGTTGATTGTTAAAATTTTTCAGAATAAAATTCAGAAAGCATTTCTGTATCATCCTGATGAAAAGTTAATCATGAAAACACTTCGTGCGAAATTACCTATTGAAAAAGCGGGTGGTGGATTGGTTTACAACAAAGATGGTGATGTACTTTTTATTTTCAGAAACGGCAAATGGGATTTACCAAAAGGCGGCACCGAAAAAAATGAAACCATTGAAGAAACCGCTATTCGCGAAGTAGAGGAAGAAACTGGCGTTACCGGATTAGCTATCACCGAAAAACTACAAAGAACCTACCATATTTTCAAACGCAATGGTCGCTATAAACTAAAAATTACCCAATGGTTTGAAATGCGTACCAAATACGAAGGCACACCTCAAGGCCAAGCCGATGAAGGAATTGAACGAGTGGAATGGGTAAATCCAAAGGATATTAAGTTTATATTAGAGAACTCGTACGAGAATATTAAGTTGTTGTTTGAAGCTGAGAACTCTAATGTGTCAATTTGATAATTAGACAATGTGCCAATTTCTCGATTTAGATTCATTGACACATTGACTAATTGACTAATTGACATATTATCTAATTCACTCTATAAACTGGATACTGCAAATGCGCTTTCTCGTAATAAGGCGATTGTCTGTACACCCAATCCAATTGCGCTGCACCGTTTTCAGCGAAAGCTTTGTCATTTTGTTTCTTTTGTTCTAATTCGGCTTTGATTTTTGGATTTTTATCTAAGAATTCTTTCGCTAAATCTTCAAAAACATAACTCGAAAAGTATTCTTTTTGTTGTAAAATAGGATCAAAGAAGTTCCAATTGAAATAACTGTCTACCGCTTCTGGTTCTAAAGTTTCCACTAAGTATTTTACGCCTGGTTGATTCGTGTAAAACACATAATCACCATAATAAAATTTCACTTTTTGAGTTGATTTGGTGACTTTCGTATTGTAATGTCCGTAATGTCCTTCGTAAGGTGATTTTGAGGTTTGATAACTTTCAATTTTATACGATTCTACTTCCATAATCGTGTCTTTTTGGATACGATGTGCATTGATATTGTTCAATTTTAAAATATCCAACACTTGCCATTGCGATTGCGGAATAACATACGCTTTCGGAATACTTACAAATTTCGTAGGTTTATAATTCCCATAAAACGGAATTTTCTTGGTAAACGGTTTACTTTTATCGTAAAACAATCGGTCTTTTCCTGAAATATCGCTTGGTTTGTATCCGCCTTGATAGCCTTTAAAATCAATATACGACACTTTTGTTGAATCAATTGCCCAATCGATTGGATATGACATTCCTGCTTGATATTCATTTAAAGCATCTTTACGTAATTGCTTGATTTTTTGCCAATTCGCATCGGCGAAATTAATCGTGCTGACCATAAATTCATAAGTCACTTTTACGCGTTCTTTGTAGGCTTTCAACATGTGAGTTTCAGGAACAAATCCTAAAGTGTGGAATAAAGTTGAATAACCTGTGGCATATCTTGGTGTATCAGTAAATTGCTCAAAACCTTTATCAGGCGTGGTGCTGTGCACATTCACATACGGAACCACATCGATTTTCTTTTTATTCATGTCTTTCACCACCGAAGGATACAATTCGTTGATGAAATAATTGCCTAATTTGTTTCCCAAACGTTCGTGTTGGGTTGCAATACAAGTAAATGTATATTGATAATCCGCGCCATTGGAAACGTGATTGTCTAAGAAAATATCAGGATTTAATTCGGTAAATAACTTTTGAAAACTACTTGAATTCTTAGTATCCGATTTAATAAAATCGCGATTCAAATCATAATTTCGAGCATTTCCTCTAAAACCATATTCTTCTGGACCGTTTTGGTTGGCTCTGGAATGGGAATTTCGGTTCAACATACCACCAACACTATACACCGGAATAGCAGCAATTAAGGTGTTTTTAGCCGTTTTGATTTTTTCCATGGCTAAATCTCGCATTAACATCATCGTAGCGTCAATTCCATCAGGTTCACCTGCGTGAATGCCGTTATTGATTAAAATTACAGCTTTGTTTTTAGTAAAATATTCATCAAAATCAAATTTTCCTTCGCTTGAAAAAAGTACCAAATGCAAAGGTTTTCCGCTATCTGTGGTGCCTTTTTGAATCATTTGGATGTTAGCAAAACTTTCATCTAATTTTTCATAAAACGCAATACATTCTTCATAAGTAGTGGATTGATTGCCAT
>NZ_CALBSN010000002.1 GCF_937967675.1 uncultured Flavobacterium sp.
CGAATATTTTATATTTTTGTGGTGTAAATATAATACTTTATCAAAATGAAATCATTTTTTGAAGGAATACAATCACTTTTCGTAGATTTTTTATTCTTACCAATGGATTGGTTAAGAGAACTAGAATTAACTAATTGGTGGACTGCAAATATCTTAAACTGGATTTTTATTATTATTTGTTGTGGTGCAATGACGTATTGGATTAAGCAATTGAACATCTTCAAAGCAAATAATGAAGATGAGCAAGATACTACTGCACACTCATTTTTAAAATAATCTTAAGATATTAGTAAGGATTATAAATCCTTACCAATATCTCTTCTAAAATACATCTTATCAAATTGTAGTTTTGCTATACTTTGATAAGATTTTTTTATGGCTTCTTGAAAGTCATTTCCATACGAAGTTACCGCAATTACTCGACCTCCATTGGTTACGACTTTTCCGTTTTCTAATTTTGTACCCGCATGAAACGGAATAGAATCCGTGATGTTTTCTAAACCGAAAATTTCTTTTCCTTTTTCATAATCCTCAGGATATCCTCCTGAAACTACCATGATAGTTGTAGCCGCTCTTTCATCTATTTCCAAAGTAATTTTATCTAATTCTTGATTCCCGATGGCTTCAAAAATTTCAACTAAATCACTTTTTAATCTTGGCATTACTACTTCCGTTTCTGGGTCACCCATACGAACGTTATATTCGATAACCATGGGTTCGCCTTTCACGTTGATTAATCCAATGAAAACAAATCCTTTGTATTCGATGCCGTCTTTTTGTAAACCTGCGATGGTTGGTTTTACAATTCGAGTTTCGATTTTTTCTAATAAAACAGCATCGGCAAATGGAACTGGAGATACCGCGCCCATCCCGCCTGTATTTAATCCTGTATCGCCTTCTCCGATTCGTTTATAATCTTTTGCTGTTGGTAATACTTTATATGATTTTCCGTCGGTTAAAACGAAACAACTTAATTCGATTCCGTCTAAAAATTCTTCGATAACTACTTTTGAACTTGCTTGTCCAAATTTAGCACCAACTAACATATTTCGTAATTCAGCTTTTGCTTCTTCTAAATCCGATAATATTAAAACTCCTTTTCCAGCAGCTAATCCATCTGCTTTTAAAACGTAAGGTGCTTCTAAAGTTTCTAAAAATTGGCAACCTTGCTCTACGGTTTCTTTGGTGAAACTTTCGTAACGAGCGGTTGGAATGTTGTGTTTTACTAAAAATTCTTTGGCAAATTCTTTACTTCCTTCTAATTGTGCACCCACTTTTGAAGGTCCAATAACTGGAATATGATTGATTTCTGCATCGTTTTTAAAGAAATCATAAATTCCTAACACCAATGGATCTTCTGGTCCAACCACTACCATTTCTACTTTTTCTTGTAAAACGAAAGTTTTCACCGCTTCAAAATCATTTGGGTTTACATCCACATTTTTTGCTATCGATGCTGTTCCTGCATTTCCAGGCGCAACAAAAAGAGAAGTGCATTTTGAAGATTGAAGCATTTTCCAAGCCAGTGCGTGTTCGCGACCGCCAGAACCAAGTAGTAAAATAGTCATTTTTGTGTTGTTATGTTGTTTGGCAAAAGTACTATTTCTTAAGAAGAAAGAAAAAAGAAAAAAGAAGAAAGATTATTTTCAGATTTATTACTTTTGAATAAATTCTAACGAATGTTCAACTTGTTTCATCATTCTTTAAAATTAAGCGGTTTTCCAATTGCGAAAGCTCAAGCTGATTTTGAGAAAATTCTACAAATTTCGGAAGCAGATTATCCCGATTATCTCGAAGCTAAAAAGCGAGAAATTGTAGAATTTCATTTAAAAAATAATGCTTTTTATCAAAATATAGTTGGAAAAAACAGCTTTGAAAATTGGAACGATTTACCCGTTCTAACCAAAAAAGATTTACAAAAACCTTTAAAAGACCGACTTTCGAAAGACTATTCCGAAAAAACTGTTTTTGTAAATAAAACTTCGGGTTCGAGTGGCGATCCATTTGTTTTTGCCAAGGACAAAGAAGCACATGCTATAACTTGGGCTTCGATTATTCATCGTTTTGGTTGGTATGGTGTTGATTTTAATTCTTCGTATCAAGCAAGATTTTATGGGATTCCGTTGGATTTTATTGGATACAAAAAAGAACGTTTGAAAGACTTTTTAAGCAAAAGATATCGTTTCCCGATTTTTGATTTATCGGATAAAGTTTTAGATGGCGTTTTGGAACATTTTAAAACCAAAAAGTTTGATTACATCAATGGTTACACGAGTTCGATTGTGCTTTTTGGAAAATATTTACAAGCACGAAATATTATTTTAACTGATGTATGTCCGTCGTTGAAAGTTTGTATGGTGACTTCGGAAATGTTGTTTGAAGAAGACAAAATCTTGCTTGAAAAACATTTGGGAATTCCCGTTGTAAATGAATATGGTGCTTCGGAATTAGATTTGATTGCTTTTCAAAATCCAAATGATGAATGGCAAGTGAATTCGGAAACCTTATTTGTGGAAATTTTGGATGAAAATAATCAACCGGTTCCATATGGAAAAGAAGGAAAAGTGGTGATTACTTCGTTATACAATAAAGCGCATCCATTTATTCGTTATGAAATTGGTGATGTTGGGATTTTGGATGAAAAAAGCACCTTGAAAAAACCAATTCTAAAAAAATTAATCGGAAGAACTAGCGATGTAGCGCTTTTACCAAGTGGAAAAAAATCGCCAGGATTAACGTTTTACTACGTAACTAAAAGTATCATCGAAGACGATGGAAACGTAAAAGAATTCATCGTTCGTCAAACGAAATTGGATAGTTTTGAAATTGATTATGTGAGTTCTGTAGAATTGACTTCGAAACAAATTCAAGAAATTGAAAAAGCAATTGCAAAATATTTAGAACCTGGATTGCATTTCACCTACAACCGAAAAGAAGTTTTGGAACGTACAAAAAGAGGAAAATTGAAGCAATTTCAGTCGATGCTTTGAGCTTAAACACAAATTTCACGAATTAGCACAAATTATTTTTTTTGTAAAATCTTTCAAAGCGAAGCTTCCTAAATCAACTTCATTAAATTTTGCGAACTTTGCGAAAAACTTAAAAACTTTGCGTTAAAAACTAATTTCTATACTTCATAAAACCGCGATACATCCAATGCAACATATAATAGCTGGATTCGAAAACATTCAATTTTTCAACTTCTCTATAAAATTGCCATTGGTATTTAATTAAATCCGATTTTTTTCTGGAAAGTGAATTTTCTCTGATTCTATAAATCGCTTGCGTTTCTTGGATTCCATGTGCAAATGGAATTACTTTTAAATAATTCAACCACAATCCCATATCTTGACGTTTTCGGATGAGTGGCATGTACTTTTTGCCTAACTTTTTAATATCAACAAAAGCCGTCAAACAACTTATAGAATTGGATTTTAAAATGTCAGAATACGAAACTTTATTGGGAACAATAAAATCAGAATAGACAAATTCTAATTGTTCATTGGCTCTTTTGTAAGACGAAAACACGAATGGAATTCCGGTTTCTTGAATGGTTTTGATATTGTTTTCGATGAATGTTGGAAACCAAATGTCATCGGCATCAATAAACGTCATATAATCTCCAGATGCTTTTTCAATTCCAGTATTTCGAGCTACTGCTGGTCCTGAATTTTGACTTAACTTATGAAATTGAATGCGATTATCCTTTTGGATTATGGATAAAACAACATTTTCTGTTTCATCAGACGAACCATCATCTACAATAATCATTTCCCAATTTTGGTAGGTTTGATTTTGCACTGATTGAATGGTTTCAGCAATAAATTTTGCAGAATTGTAAGATGGTGTAATTATAGAAACTAAAGCAGTCATTAGTAAGCTTTTTTCTCTCCTTTAATTGCATTAATTACAGTAGCAAAAATTATCTTAATATCGAGTAACAATGACCAATTTTCAAGATAAAAAATATCATATTTCACCCTGTTAATAATATCTTTTTCTGTTTCTACTTCCCCTCTAAAACCATTGGTTTGAGCCAAGCCGGTTATTCCTGGTTTTATGAAATGTCGCACCATGAATTTGTCTACGCTTTTAGCATACATTTCGGTGTGGCTTACCATGTGAGGTCTTGGCCCTACAACCGACATATCGCCTATTAATACGTTGAAAAATTGAGGTAGTTCATCTATACTGGTCTTTCTAATTAATTTTCCAATTCTGGTAATTCTAGGATCATTTTTTTGAACTTGTTCTAAATCTGCAATAGGATTCAAATACATAGATCGAAATTTATAACAATAAAACTCTTCATAATTTAATCCATTTCTTTTTTGTTTAAAAAAAACAGGGCCTTTTGATTCCATTTTAATTAACAAAGCAATTATTGGGGTCAACCAAGACAAAATAAATATTATGATAGATAAAGAAAAAAGAACATCAAAAAAACGTTTTAATCGCTTATTTACTTCTTTGTCTAAAGGTATTGTTCTTAAAGAAATTATAGGTATATAATCATAATATTCTACCGCTAAATTTCTTAAAAAAGTATTTTTATTATCAGGAAGAAATTTTACCGTCTTTAAATTATTGTCGGCAAAGAAAATTAAATCATTAATCTCTTTATTAGAAAGGGTGTTAATTGATGCGTATATTTCATCAATTCTATTTTCTATTACATATTGATTGCTATTAATTAACTCTGTTTTTTTATTTTCTTTTAAATCAAATATATAGCATAAATTATAGCCATAATCAGGATTGTTTGTGAAAAAATCTTTTAATTCATCAACGCTTTTTCCATGACCAATTATTATAACATTTCTATAATTGCCACCATATAAAAGCCTATATTTTTTTAACAAAATAAAAATAGAAAATTTAACTAGACCCACTAATGAGAAGGAACAAAAAATATAATAACCTACTTCATCAGTGGTTACATATTTGTATTTGTAACCCACATAAGCAAATGTAATTAAGCTTATGAAGAAAAATTGCTTTAAGAGTTTACCAAAAATCTCTATTCCCTTTGTAAAACGATACACCTCATAATATCCAGAATAATAAGAAATTACTAACCAAAAAACAGATAGAATAGTATGATAGCCAAAATTACTCATGGCTGATCTCATACATAATAACACTAAAAGATTTACAATTAATAAATCTAAAAATATTAGTATGGGTCTAATGTAAATTGAATATCTCCCTGCCTTATTTTTCAACCCTAGTATATATATTTAGTAAAATCTTTATGTTCTTCTTTTAATAATTCTTCTGAAGAAAGGGTTTTAAAATAGTCATATGTTATTTTCATCCCTTCCGATCTAGAAACCTTTGGTTCCCAACCTAAAATTTCTTTTGCTTTTGTTATGTCTGGTTGTCTTTGTAATGGATCATTAACAGGTAAAGGGTGATACACTACTTTTTGACCTGTACCTGTTAATTTGATGATTTCATCTGCAAAATCTTTGATGGTAATTTCATCTGGATTTCCAATATTAACTGGTAAATGATAATCTGAATGTAATAATCTGAAAATTCCTTCTACCTGGTCATCAACATAACAAAACGAACGGGTTTGACTTCCATCACCAAAAATGGTTAAATCTTCACCTCGAAGCGCTTGTCCTATAAATGCGGGAATTACTCGACCATCATTCAATCGCATTCTTGGTCCATAGGTATTAAAAATACGAACAATTCTGGTTTCTACACCATGAAATGTATGATAAGCCATTGTTATTGATTCTTGAAACCGTTTGGCTTCATCATAAACTCCTCTTGGACCAATAGTGTTTACATTACCATAATATTCTTCCGTTTGAGGGTGAACTAAAGGATCACCGTAAACTTCTGAAGTGGATGCTATTAAGATTCTTGCTTTTTTTACCCGAGCTAATCCTAATAAGTTATGTGTTCCTAAAGATCCAACTTTTAAAGTTTGAATTGGAATTTTTAAGTAATCTATTGGACTTGCTGGTGATGCAAAATGCAAAATGTAATCCAATTTCCCTGGAACATGAACAAACTTTGTGATATCATGATGATAAAACTCAAAATTTTTATCTTTAAAAAGATGTTCAATATTTTTCAAATCACCTGTAATTAAGTTGTCCATACCTATTACAAAATAACCTTCCTTTATAAATCTATCGCATAGATGTGACCCAAGAAATCCAGCCGCACCTGTTATAAGTATTCTTCTCATTTTAATTTTTCTTAACTGAGGGGTTATTTATAAAATTAAACAAACAATAAAAAGTGGTAAAAAACACAACACCTCTTTGTCTCCATAAAAATGATTCTGTCAAAAATAAGCTTAACATTAAGATTGCAAAAGCAATATGCATAAAATCTTTAGAATTAAATGCTTTTTTTGTATTAATAATCAAAATAATTAATAGTAATACAAAACCTATTGCACCTAACTCTGCAAAATTTTGTACATATTGATTATGAAAATTAAATGTTCCATAACCTGGATATAAATTATATTGCTTTTCTTTTTCTAATAACTTATTTAGTGAAGCATTTAGTCCAAATCCTTTCCAAAATATAGGTTCTTCATCTAAAAAATCTTTAAACATTCTAAATTGATATACCCGAAATGAAGTACCTGGAAAAAAATCATTATGTGTAAATTTTTTATTATTCCAAGCTTCGTAAATACTTATATTATTAACGCCTACTTCGTTATTCACTTTTACATTATGTGATATACTTTTTTCTGTATTACTTGTAAACTCAATTAAAAAACGTTCTTTTATTTTTCCGAAAGAAAGAATAATTCCTAGTAATATTAAAATTAAAGTTAAATTTCTTAATCGCAAACGATTAGCCATTTTAGAGTAGAAAAAAATTTGAATTAGAATTAACAAAACAAATACTAATATAATATTTTTAGATGCCAATAAAAGAACAAAAACAAATAAAAGTAAACTAGCTAATCGCTCTATTTTATTCTTGTGCTCTTTTATGAAAAAATAAAAAAAAGCAATTGCCACATATACAGAAACATGAATTGCATTTAATAACCTTGGAACTAATCCTGTGTCTGTTTCGTTATCGGGTCCGTGATAGAAAAAAACACTCGTTTCTTTAGTTAAAATAAATCTTAGTACTGCTCTTATTAAAAAAAACATTACAAAAAACAACATTGTATAACTGTAATATTTAATTAATTTATCCCTTTGTTCTTTTGTAAAAGAAGGTATTAATAAAAATGCAATAGGTACAAGTAATAATGCTATTTCCTTAGGTATTGCAGATAATGTTCTTTCTTTATCTACAGACCATAAATAGGAAAAACACATCCACAAAAATAATAACATTGGCAGTAAATAAGCCCAAGAAAAAATCATTTTGTTTCTCCTAATATAGAAAAAGGATGAAATAACAAATACTCCTAATAAAATATTATTTATAGCCATTGAAAATGGCACAGTTATTAACAATAGTAAAAAAGGAATAAACGCATTATGTTGTTTGTTTTCCTCTAGAAGTTCCCTCCAAGCACTGCTTAAAAAGTTGTAAATATTGTTCATTTATTTGTTCCCATTTAAAACTCGTAGCTATTTTTAAATAATTATTTTCTACGAATTGCAAGTTATCACTTTTTTTGACAGTATTTAAGATTTTTTTAACCTCATCTGATGTTGAAAAGTAAAACGCATTTTCTCTGAGAATCCCTTTGTTAAACAAATTGTTGTGGGAAGCAATCAAAGCTTTAGAAGCCATAGCTTCTAACAATGACGGATTAGTGCCTCCAACAGTGTGCCCGTGGAAATAAATATTAGAATAATAACGCAAACTATTAAGATGATCTAAGTTGTAAATTGCCCCACAAAAACGAATGTTAGAAAAAGATTCGAATTTGTTTTTTAAATAAATACCATATTTGGTATTGTGATTTCCAATTACTAAAATTGGCATCTTATTTTCTGATAGTGTAACTCCATCAAGAACCATTTCTATATTGTTTTCTGGTTCAAAACGAGCCATAATCATATTAAAATTTTCTTTTTCAACATTGTATTGTTTCAAAATTTCGTCATTTGGGTTATCAAAATTATAAGCTCCATAAGCTATGTAGTAACTTTCTTTTTGATATTTTTCCCATAAATATTTTTGAATTCCTAATGAATCCGCTATTAAAAAATCACTTTTTTTAACCGCTAACCGTTCTGCAAAAAGAAGTACTTTTTGTACAAGTTTAGAATATTTAGTTCGTTTCCATTCTAAACCATCCATATTTGTAATTACAATAGACTTCTTAGGATGTAAAAAATACCAAACCGAACTACTGGTATAACCTAATTGAAGAATAATATCAAAATTCCTTTCTCGAGCGTCTAAAATACAATTTAAATCATACACAAACTGGCCCACCGTTCCTATTTTATTCTCTGGATCATAACAATGTATTATGTGAACACTTTTGAATTTTTTTTCTTTGTAAGGATGCGTATAGGAATTATATACACTAACATCATGACCTTGATCTGCTGCATATGTAGCAAAAAATTCGGCGAATTGTTCAAAACCACCATAATGGTTAGGGATTCCACGGGTTCCTAAAATTCCAATTTTCATTTTGTTATTTTTAACAAAAACAAAAATAAGTGTTCTCTTCTGTATATTCTAGATTTGTAATGTTTTTTTTTGCTTTATGACAAATGTCATCCTTGATATCTCATTAAATTTGTTATTTTTGCTATTATACAATAGTAATGCTATGATAAATTTTGAGTTTTTAGAAAATAACCAAGAATCACTTAGAATAAAATATTTAACCGCTCAACCTTTTCCACATCTAATAATTGATGGGTTTTGCGATGAAGAAAAATTAAACAAAGCTTACGCTTCAATTCCAGAATTAGAAAACAAAAGTAGAGATTATGCTTTTGCAAATAATAAATTTGAGAAATCAAATTACAAAGTTTTATCTCCTGAATTAGAAGAACTTTATAATGACTTGTCTTCAGAGCGTTTCAATAAAATATTATCATTCATTACAGTTAAGAAGGTTTTTGTTGATCCAAAAAACCACGGAGGTGGTTTACATCAAGGAAAGAAAAATAGCTTTTTAGACATGCATCTTGATTTTAACTATCATCCTATCAATAAAAATTGGTATAGAGAATTAAACCTATTGCTTTATTTAAATAAGGATTGGAAACCTGAATACAAAGGAGGTCTTAAAATTAGAGATTTAAGAACTAATGAAGAAGCAGAATTAGATGTTCCCTTCAACAGATTAATCATTCAACAATGCGCACCGTATACACTTCATGGATATGATATGACTAACTTCCCTGAAGGAAATTACAGAACTTCTATTGCAACATATGCGTATCAAATTCACAATAGACATTTAGAAACACCGCGTACTACAGATTGGTTTCCAAAAGAAGATGCTTCTTTTTTTAAAAAACAATTAGCAAAAAACTACAATTTTTTGGTGCAAACTAAAAACAAATTGTTTGGTAGCGGAACTGCTAAAAACCAGTAGTGTTTCCTAATGCCTTGTAATAGCCACGTAAAGTAGATTCAGCGGCTTTTTCCCAAGTGTAATTCATTAAAATTTTATTTCGCAATTCTTCTTTGAAAGGAGATGAATACGCTTTATCTATTGCTTCTTTGATTGTACTTACATCATCGGGCTCACAATAAAAGGCAAAATCCTCAAAATATTCTTCTGTGTCTCCTTTTTTTGTTACAACAATATTACAGCCCATTGCTGCTGCTTCCAAAGAAGATAATCCAGGGGTTTCCATCCAGCTAACTAAAGCATGAACTTTGGCAACTCGATACAATTCTTTTAATTCTTCATGTGGTATTGCACCTAAAAAAACAACATTTTTACCCGCTTCGGCATGAACTTGCTCCACATAACTTTTTTGGTTTTTCGATTCATTACCAACCAATACTAAAGTATAATCTGAATTATTTACAGCTCTTACTAAATTTAGTGTTGATTTTCTACCTTCAATTCGTGCAGCGCATACAATACAGTCTTTGTATTGTTCAAATTTATTAGTATTTACAGTAGAAGAACTATCAAAAATATTTTTATCAATTGAATTAGGTACAGCTTCAAACTTATAATTCTTTAATTTAAATTCTGACGCTACCCTATTCATTTCAGAAATTGAATTTGGTAAAAAAACTTCGACACTTTTCGTGATGTCTTTCATTAAACCATAATATCCTCTGAACATCATTTTTATAACACCTTTATGAAATCTATTTTCATGATAATGTCTTATAGTGTTTTTCAGATACCCTATTTGATAAGGAGATAAAAAATTAGCAATTTTTTGAGCAAATCCTCCTCTTGCCTTCTGTTCATATTCTGTGTACAAACCATAAATAGTAGATAAAACAATTTTTTTGTTTTGTTTTTTTGCATTAACACACTGTAAATAAATATCTTGAGGATCCATTAAGTTAAACAAATGAACAATGTCATAATCCTTTAAATCGGGTTCAAATTCTAATGAAATATCAACTGAAATTCCTAATTTTTCGAGATATTCTTTTGTTTTTTCTATTTGGATTAAGTCTCCTCCAGGAGCACTATAAAGATTCGTTCTTGTTTGAAATAAGACTTTCATTTAATAATGATTAAAGCTTTACAAATATAGATATTATTATTAGTTTTACGTTTTTAAATCATCATCTTAATGAAGAAAATTCTATTCCTTTTTGGTACTCGTCCAGAGGCAATCAAAATGGCTCCTTTAGTTAAAACTTTCTGTTTGGATTTTAATTTTACAGTTAAAGTTGGCGTAACGGCTCAGCACAGAGAAATGCTAGATCAAGTATTGGATTTTTTTAAAATTGATGTAGATTATGATTTAAACATTATGAAGCCTAATCAAAGCTTACATGAATTAACTTCGGGTTTAATTTTAAAAATTACCGAAGATATTTTAAACAAAGAAGATTTTGATTATGTATTTTTACAAGGAGATACAACTACAGTATTAGCAGGCGCTTTAGCCTCGTTTTACAAAAAAATCAAAGTTATTCATATAGAGGCTGGACTTAGAAGTCATGATATCTATTCCCCTTTCCCCGAAGAAATGAATAGAATTTTAACTTCTAAAATTGCTCATATTCACTTTTGTCCTACACAAACAGCTGCTGATAATTTAGATAGAGAAGATCTTAAAAATAATGTTTTTGTAGTGGGAAACACTGTGATTGATGCATTATTATTAGGACTAGATGAAATTAAAAATTCATCCGAAAGTAATTTAATTAATAAATATTCTAACATTGATTTCAATAAAAAAATTATACTCGTAACTTGTCATAGACGAGAAAATTTTGGAAAACCATTTGAAGAAATTTGTGATGCTTTACTTGAAATTTCAGATTCGTTTAAAGAAACAATACAAATTGTTTATCCTGTTCATTTGAATCCGAATATTATGAAAATTGCTCACGAAAAGTTAACTAGAGACAACATTAAATTAATTTCTCCATTAGATTATCCTGATTTGATTTGGATGATGAATCATTCTAATCTTATTTTAACCGATTCTGGTGGAATTCAAGAAGAAGCTCCGAGTTTAGGAAAACCCGTTTTAGTCTTAAGAGAAATAACGGAAAGAATGGAAGGTGTTGAAGCAGGAACAGCAATTCTTGTGGGTTCAAATAAAGAAAAAATAGTGGCGGAAACTTCTATGTTATTATTAGATGATTCTTATTATTCAAAAATATCTAAAGCCGTAAACCCTTATGGAGATGGAACCACAAGTGAAAAAATAAAAGAAATTATTTTAGCAAATGACTGTTATTAGCCTTTATCAAATATTCTCTCATCGCTAAAATTAACCCTATAATTATAGATTTGTTATCCAACTTAAAATAAACGCCCATAAAAACCCAGGTTGACAAAACCAAAAAGACACCAGTTCCCATTAACAACATATTCAAATGGTTAATTAATGGATTTTCGTCCCTTTTTTGTTTATAAAGTAAATATAAAAAAACCATTAACAACAGCAAGCCTAGTAATCCTGATTTCATAAAAATAGTCATAAAACCATTATGAGCTACTGAAATATATTGAATTATCGAACCATCTGTTGTTCTAATTTTTTGTCCAATATTTAATGTAGAACCTATTCCTTTACCAAAAAATACTGCTCTGAATCCATCTGCAGTAACTTGTTTTACAGTGATAATACTTTCAAAGGATCTGTAATTATCATTAAAATCTTTCCAGTCATCTTTGTTAATCTTGGTTTTAAACGCTTCTTCTGGTGCAATTTTAATCTTATACATGAGCGCTTCAATTCCTTTTCCATTTCGTTTGGGGTTTGCATAATAAATGGCTCCATAACTCAATAAAAAACTGAAAACAACAAGGCTTAGAACTTTTAACGACTTTTGGGTTAATACAAAGTATCCTTTTATGCCAAGCACTAAAATAGCTAATTGTAAAAAATTAGTTCTTGCTAAATACATAAAGATTGAAAAACCAATTACAATCAAAAAAAATGTCTTTCTTTTTTTATTTATTTCAATATTAAATTTGTTACTAAACAAAAGCACAACAAACACATATACTTCATAATCACTAAAAAAACCTGCTTCAGCTCTTATTAAATTCATATCAACAGTATGAAACTTTAAAAAAGCAAATAATAATAATAATATGTGAATGGTTGACAAAACCAAACCAGCGTTTATAAAAACATCAAAACTCTTACTTTTAAATTTATCAAATATTTGATAGCCAACTAATAATCCTAAAATAGGCTTTAACAGATAGGTAAAGTCTTTAACCATCGAAAAAGCTTGGTATTTATAGAATAAACTTGAAATTGAAGCAATAAGAAGAATTCCAAAAAATAATAGAATAAAGTTAAATATCGTTACAGAATATTTCTTCCTTGTGGTTAATAAAACGGTTGTTAACCAAATTAAAAATGTTACCTCATAATTTGGAAAAAATGAAGAAACGATACATAGTATATATAAAAAACTATAAAGGTTAATTTTCATTTCTTTTTATTTTTTTAAAGGCGCCTTGATAATAAAAATAAACAAATAATATTTCTGATAAAAAAATGGAAGCTATAATTCCAGATAAATTGTAAAAATAAGAAAACAATAAAATTGTTATCAAATTTATTACCGTTACAAAAAATGTGATTTTAAAATATAATTTGTTGTTATGCAAACCAAACATTAATTGTTCAAATGATAGGGAAAATACCATAGCAACAGGTACAATTAATATCATTTGAAATAAAACCTGTAAGTCTTTTATCAAATTGCTTTCGACTCTAAAAAAGACCAAAACTTTATCGCTAAGAAAAAACAAAAGTAAAGATGAGATAAAAACGCCAGAAAATAAAATTAGGACATACTTTTTCCAATACTGTAAAGCGTGCTTTTTATCCTCATTTAACCTAAAACACAACTGTGGATAAAAGAACTTTAAAAAAACTTGTGATAACGTTCTGTAAAGCGAAATAATTTGGTCTAAAATCTTGTATTGACCCGCCAAATTATAACCAAATAAATACCCAACAAGAAACAATGGAGATAGTTGTCTTACAGATAAAAATAGTTGGGAGATACAAAGTGAAAAATCATTTCGTAACGTTTGAAAGATAAGTTCAAAATGAGGTTTAAAAAAATGAAACTTATTTTTTTTAAAAACATATATTAAGCCCAATATGTTTAAAGTTAAAGAAGAGATTCCTAAAAGGAAATTAACATATACATAATGGTTAGATTCTGTTATAAAAAAAAAGATTAATACTACATAAAGTAGTTTTGAACAAGCATTTAAAATACTTGAAGTATAAAAATCTTCAATTCCTTGTAAAAACCAAATTGGATTAAAAACTTGAGCGAAAACTATAGTTAGTGAGAATAGAAATAAAAGGGTTTCATTATAGAAATAAGGTAAAAAAAAGATACACGAAAGACCTATAATTACAGAAAAAAAGAATAGAATAAATTTTGTGTAAAGGGTAGTAACTAATTCGTCTTGAAGTTTCTTTGGGCTATTTCTTGATTCAGAAATTCTCTTAATTCCTTTGATATCAAACCCATAATCAACTATTAAAATTAAAAATAAAGTAAAGGCAAAGGCAATTCCAATTTTACCAAAACCATCTAAATTACACACATAAATTAAATAAGGCGCTATTACAAGTGGTGCTATCAGATTAAAGGCCTGACCTATTCCATAGACAAGAAACTTATTACTAATTTTACCAAAAATGCTTCTAATTTGCATTATTTAAAACATTAAATCCAAAAATGAATCATTACGGGCTTAGGCTCTTCGCCATGAATGCCTTTTATAAAATAATTATATTCTGGAACAAAACTTTTAATCAAAGCTATAATTTCATCAGGATTATTCTGTTTATGATAGGTGGTAATTGCAATTTTTGGTTTATTCTTTGAAATCGTTTCTTTAGCTCCTTGAAGCATTTCATATTCAAAACCTTCGATATCTGCTTTTAAATACGTTATTTTGTTATCACCTATTAAACTATCAACTGTTTCTACATCAATACTTCTACTGGCTATAGAATCATTTGAAATTTGACCATCTAAAGAATCCTCATTAAAGAAAACTTTGTCTTTTTTATTTCCTACAGCAAGATTAAAAATTGTCGTTTTTTCTTTATTTTGTTCAAATGATTTATTTAAGGAATTATAAAAGTATTGACTTGGCTCTACCATATAAATATGAGAACATTTGTCTAATACTACCAAAGGAAACAATCCTTCTGCGGTACCAATGTCCAACAAAATTTCTCCTTTTTCAACTGGAGTTTTTTCATATTGGTAATAATGCCAATCATTAGTGTCAAAAGTTTCTGCTGTAACTTGAAAAATTCCTGATACAGCGAATTTTTTTGGCCAATATAATTCTCTATTTAAATTTAAGAAAGTTACTTTATTATACTCATCTGAAGAGTCAATTTTTTTAATAAATTTTTTTGCAATTACATCAACTTTAGGTTTTATTAAAAACTTTAATAATTCAAAAAAACTAAGGTTGTTTTTATTAAAAAATAACCAATAAAATAATATTCTAACTCTTCTCATTATTTAATCAAATTAAAAATGAATCAACCATCTTTTTATAAATTCAAAAATAGGTAAAAAAATAAATACCCCATTATGTAATGGGGTATTTATTTAATAATAGATCTTATTCTTTTAATAATAAATTTTCTTTAATTCTCTCTTGAGAGTTTCTCCAGAAAAAAACAATGGGTCATATATCCCTTCCGGTGATTTATTTTGTTTGACTAGTCCAGAATTTTTGTCAATAATTGAAATACAGTTATTAGGTATGAAAAAATCAAAAAACATTGGTCCTGAAGCATCAATAGTTTTCCCAAGATATTCGATTTTTAATCCGTTTATTTTAATATCATCTTGGTTTTGATTCGTTCCGAAGTCTATTCTTAAATAATTTGGGTAAATATCAGCAGGTAATAAAAACACAATTTCTTGCTCTTGATCACTTCCTTTAATATCGTTAGACCAAACACTATTTTCACCTTTATATTCTGATTCCTTATCTTCTTCACTAAAATAAACCTGAAATTTGTCATCTTTCTTTACAGTTGCAAATAATTTAACTTTGATTTGATTATCTGTATTTACTTTGTTATCGACTGTTTTTAATTCATCGATAGACTTTTCATCTTTACACCCTACAAATATTGATGTTAATAAAACAATTAAGATTATAAATTTAGTTTTCATTTTTATTAAAATTTTTGACAAAAATAATGTTTTTTTTATTCATAAATAGACTTTTATTTTTTTTATTTTCTTTTGAAGTCACCTCTAGAAAAATATTTTTCTACAAAACAATACATTAAAATAAAGAAATAACGACTGCCCATTTCTTTAATTTTTAATTTTGAAACGCCATATTTTCTATTGGTCCAAGAATTTGGAACAACCGTGTAAGAATAGCCTCTTATAATAGCTTTTAATGGAAGTTCTATGGTTAAATTAAAATGTGGTGAAAGTATTGGTTTAACACCTTCTATTGCTTCTCTTTTATATAATTTAAATGCGTTTGTGGTATCATTATACTTTATTTGCATAACAATCCTAATAATAAAATTTGCAATTCTATTAATAATTTTTTTCACCCACGGATAATCAATTACCTTTCCGCCTTTAATAAACCTGCTTCCAAATACACAGTCATAATTTCCCTCCACCATAGTAGTGTAATAACGAATTAAATCGTAAGGTGAATCGGATAAATCAGCCATCATAACAGCAACACAATCACCTGAAAAACGCTCTAATCCATAACGAACTGCATAACCAAATCCATTAGGACCATGATTGGTTTCGTACTTTAGAGTTGGATATTTTTGAGCTAATTTTTCTAAAACCTGAAGTGTATTGTCTTTAGAATTATCATTAACAATAAAAATTTCATGCTCAATGTTTACTTTTGAAAAAGCCTCTTCAATTAAATCAATAGTTTCAGTTATTGATTCCTCTTCGTTATAAGCTGGTATTACAATACTTAACTTCATTAGTGTTTTTTTGTAGTCGCCTCATAAATTTGAGTCAAAATATCATTAATATTATATTTCCAATTCCAATTAGGATAATGATTTTTAAATTTAGTAACATCACTAATCCACCAAATATGATCTCCAATTCTATTTGTTTCAGAATATTCATAATTCATTGGTTTGCCAGTTATTTTTTCACACATTTCTATAGCTTCTGCCATTGAACAATTGGAATGTCTTCCACCCCCTGCATTATAAACTTCCCCTTGTCGCGGATTTTGATAAAAATGCCAAAACATATTCACTAAATCCCAACTATGAATATTATCTCGTACTTGTTTTCCTAGATATCCAAATACCGTATATTTATCACCTGTTATTGCACACTTCATTAAATAAGACAAAAACCCATGTAATTTAGTTCCAGAGTGATTAGGACCGGTTAAACATCCTCCTCTAAAAACTCCTGTATTCATTCCAAAATATTTCCCATATTCTTGAACCAATACATCAGCAGCTACTTTAGATGCTCCAAATAAAGAATGCTTGGTTTGATCAATACTCATATTTTCATCTATTCCGTCTTTATAATAGGCGTGTGATTTATCTATTTCCCACCGCTTATCTAATTCAATTAATGGTAAATAATTTGGTGTATCTCCATAAACTTTATTTGTTGAAGTGAAAATAAATACCGCTTTTTCACAATGTAACCTTGTCATTTCTAACAAATTTAAAGTGCCGTTTGCATTTACCGTAAAATCAGTAATGGGTTCATTGGCGGCCCAGTCATGACTTGGCTGTGCAGCAGTATGAACTACTAATTTAATATCTGATTTATATTTTGAAAAAATAATTTCTAATTCTTGTAAATTTCGAATATCTGCATTGTGATGTTCAAAATTTGGAATTGAATCTATTAGTTTTTTTGTGTTCCACTCTGTAGATGCATCCTCACCAAAAAAACGAGCACGCATATTATTATCAATTCCTATTACCTTGTCAAATTTTTCTGCAAAAAATGCTACAGATTCACTTCCTATTAAACCTGAAGACCCAGTTACTAAACAAATATTCATCGTTTTATTATTTTATATTCTGTTATTCTTAATTTTTCTTTCAAAAAATTTTTATTTTTTATTTTTAATTGATAATGCGAAATTTCTTCAAGTGTATCTGGTGCTGAAAAATAATTTTTAAAATCATTTAAATCTTCAATAAATTTTTTAGAAAATACACCAGCTTTTAATAGATTATCAGAAGTTTTAAATGAAAAATTACCTCCTTTTTCTAATTGAATAACCAATTCAATTTCTAATCCATGTTTTAAGGTTGAAAAAATATTTCCTGAAATGTTCTTATAAGATTCTATTTTATATAAAACATCTTCTTTAGGAATTAATACAGAACTCAATGGCATTGCATATTCATCAATTTTTTCAAATTCTATTTTTCTTTGATTTGATTTCTTTTTTAATAATAACAATTCTCTATTGTCGATTTTGCCTACTCTTTCAATAGAATAATTTTCTTTAAGCACAATATAAACTAAAGATTCATCAAATAATGGATAACGATAATCTATAGATTGGTATTCAAAAATAATATATTCTGGAGCCTTTTCTGAATTATAAAAATTATAATTCAATTCTTGTAGTTTATCTGTATAGGTAGTATAACTTTGAAAAACAGGTCTCGGGTAGAAATTTAATTTATTTTCAATTAACATTTGTATATTCCAAGGAAAAACATCAACCGTATTCTTTCCAATCTTTTTTATAAATTCTTCGGGTAACCTAGAATACCCTTCAGTTATAAACAAGCCAGAAGTATTCGTTTTATTTAACAAACCATTAAAATATTCCTTTTTACTTATTTTGTTATTAAAATCTACTACATGTGTTTTATTGTCATTTAGAAATTTTAAATCAACAAAAAGCATACATAAAATCAATAATACAACATAGTTTATTTTTTTACAGGTATGAAAATCAGGTATTGTAAATATTAATAAAGGAAAATAAACAAAAAACTCATTAATGTGTCCAACATCTGCTCTTACAAATGCTTGTTTATAAAGAATAAAGAAAAATAATACGTATATGGTTCCGTAACCAATTTTTTCTGTTTTTCTTAATTTTTTATCCCATAAGGCAAAAATTAAAGAAGCAATAAATAATGAAATTAATATTACAATCTTTCCTAAACTTCCTTCTATTTGGTTTTCTAAATACATAATTCCATTGTATCCTTTAATTATTTCTAAAGAATTAATAATATAATTTGAAATAGATACATTAAGAAAATTACATAAAATTAAAATTAGTACAATTGGCGTAGTAAAATAAAAAAAGAATAATTTATAATTAATCTCTTTCTTAAAAAATTTATAGATTAGGAGAGTAAAAAAAATGGGTAATGAAATTAAACCAGTATTTAATTTTATAAAAAAAATTAAAACGGAAATTGTTATCAAAAACAAATAAGAAATAACTTCATTCGTTTCAAAAACCTGTCTAATCCAAAATTGAAAAAAAAATAAAAGAATAATTGATGTGGCAACACCTGTCCAACTAGGTAGAATCAATAAGATTATAATTGCAAGAGTTAAAGTTAAAATATAATTTTTAGATTTTTTTAAAGAAATGAATAAAATAAAGAACCAATTGGCAAATAAAAATAAATCGAAGAATAAAAATAAATATTTATTTTCGTTCCAACCTACCTTTGTAACCAATTGCGCTAATGGTCCATATGTAAAAACAACATCTTCTCCCCATTTTAAATTTAATGTTTTAACATAGTTAAGATTTATGAACCATGATGGATCTAATGTTGTCCAAGCTTGATCAGAAGGTTGTAAAGGGAAAATATTACTTTCGTAATAACTTGGAAATAAAAAATAAGCAAAAACAAAGCTAACCCCTAAGAATATTGTTGTTATAATTTTTGGATTTTTAAATATATTAAATGCTTTTTGTTCCATTAGATTAAATCTTATTTTTTACTTCAAAATTGATTCTAATTGTTTTTCATTTTCTTTAATCCAAAGATAAATATCTTTAAAAATTGTTTCAACTGATTTTTTTGGTTTCCAACCAATTTCATTTTTAATTTTCGAATTATCTGTAACATAAATTCTTAAATCTGCCGTTCTTGTTTCTGGAACTTCATCAATTTGTATCGTATTTCCTGTTATTCTCTCACAAATTGCTGTCATCTCTTTTAAGGAAGCGCTGTTTTCAATTCCTCCACCAGCATTATAAACTTTACCAACAAACTTCTCAATATTATGAATTTGATAATCAATTAACTCAACTAAATCGTCAACATGAAGCAAATCTCTTACTTGTTTACCTTTTCCACCATATCCAATATATTTTAATGATTGGTTCCAGTAATGTTTTGACATCCACAACGTTACAACTCCTTGGTCCGTTTTTCCCATTTGTCTTGGACCAGCAATAACTCCAAAACGAGTAACCGCAGCTTTTAAACCATAAAATGCTGCATATTCATGGATAAATAATTCTGAACTTAATTTGGTAGTTCCATAAAAAGAACGCGCCCCTTCTAATGATAATCCTTCTGAAATTCCTTTTGACGAAATTCCAGCAATACTTTGATTATCTGTAAATAAAAACTTTGTTTGTTCTTCTCTATATAAAGCGTTTTCAATTGTTTCTATAGGATAAACTCTACTAGTGGAAAGAAAAATTAATTTAGCATTATTTTTTACACAAGCATTAAAACAATTTATTGAACCGTATAAATTATTATTGATAACGTAAGTAGGATCAGAATCCAAACCTGCTGTAACTGAAGGTTCTGCCGAAGCCTCAATTAATACATCAAAACTACCTAAAGATTGTAAATCTTCATTATTTCTAATGTCTCCGTGAATAAATGTAATTGCATTTTTTTGAAAATCAATAAGATTTAATTCTGAACCTCTTCTTTTTAAATTATCAAAAGCAATAATATCATATTCTGGATATTTATTTTTCAACTGTAAACATAATGTTGAGCCAACAAATCCTGCTCCTCCTGTAATTACTATTTTCATACTCTAATAAATTACTCTTCCTCTAAAAACCTCTTCAACATCAATTATCGGAGGTATGTTTTCTAAAACAACATTGCCTGTTGCATTAATTATTCCTTCAATTTTTTGCAACGGATAAACAAACATATCGTTTGAACCTCTATGATATACTTTTATATTTTCTACATGTAAATCATTTCCGTAAAAACGCCCATTTCCAAAATAAAAATTCAATAACATCTCTTCTGAATGTCCATTAATATAAAAATTGGAAACGTTATTACTTTCAATAACTAACTGTAAATTATCAACTTCAATATCAAAATTTCCTGTTCCAGCGCCATCTCCATCATCTCCTATAGAAAACAATCGTATGATTGGAGAATGTAATATTCCATCTGACTGTACTTTTTGTTCTGTTTTGGAATGCAATTCTAATTCTTGGATTAAGGGTAATGTAGTTCCGTCTGGTATTGTAACATAAACTGTTGTTTGTCCGTAATCCCTAGCAATATTACATGTTGAATTATCTTTAATGACAAGTATATTTCCATGTAACTTAACCTCTAAATTATCGATAATGTTATCCGATGTTTTTATTTTAACTTCATAATTAGGTCCTTCTTTAACAACCAACCCAACGCCATCATATACTTTTACTCTAGAAAAACCTTCAAAAGGAAATGTTTTGGTAATCAGATTACCATTTCCTTTAAAACAATCTTCGGAAATACCACAGCTTGTTACCAAAATTAGGCAACACAAAGTAACTATATGTAAAATAAATGTTCTCATCTTATAATCGTAAACCAATAGTAGCTTCTATCGCTTCGGCTCTTCCGCCGTGGGTTTTTAATCCAACTCCTGTAAAGAAGTTTTTGTAAAGATAATATTTTGCTCCTATTCTTTGATAAACATCAATTTCATAATCAAATGGTTTATAAACGTAATACCCAAGTTGTGTTTCAATAGAAAGTTTGTTAATGAATAATTCATGTCCAACAAACAATCCCACTCTTTTATAATCGGTATCAGCGTCTGCATATGATTTATGTCCGGGAGGAAAAGCCACTGAAACAAATTCAATATAATCTCTAAGATATCGAGAGAAAAAAACATCGGTTCCTAGTTGTAAAGCGCTTTTTCTTCCAATTCGTTTATCAGCATACAAACCAATGTGATAAAATTGACGCTGACCCAAATGAGGTACTGGTCCTTCAGAAACTCCTGTTCTAAAGGCAATATTGTATTTTATTCTTTCTTTATACGTTGCCGATGCTGGTAAAGAATCCTTTATGTATTCTTGATTTTCGCCAAAATTATAGTTTAATCCAACGTTTAATGCAAAGGTGTTAATTCCGCTATTAGGCGCTTTGAATCTTCCGTTTGAAAAATGCGTTAACATAAATCCGGCTTGAAAACCAATTCGATTGAAAAGATTTTCTTTTTTATACTGCAACATAAAGTAGGTATTATCCATTACTTTAGTTCCAAAAGCGTTGTTTTTATTGTTGGTTTCCTTATCATAAGGATTCGATGTCATACCAATTCCTTGTGAAATTCGAAACATTAAATTTCGATTAAAAAAGTAAAAATTATAGTGTAATCCTAAAGCAACATTATACCCTAAATAATGATTTTTAAAGTCTAAATAATGAAATGAAATTCCATAATCTGGATAATTATAAACTTGCTCCCATTCTTTTTTACCAAAAGTTTTCCAGTTATAGCTTACTAAAAATCCATCCGGATGACCTGAAATCAAATGCCCAACATCTTCTGTATGCTTTATAATATTTCCCCTAAAAAGTTGTACATCAAAATAACCTGATGATTTTTCTTGAGAAAAAGATAATGAAACAGAAAAGCAGATAAAAAGTAGGGCTTTTTTCATTAATTCAAATGGTTTAAACTTATAGTTAAACTTTCTTTCCAATTTTTAATTTGAACGCCAAAAACCTTTTTTATCTTCGTTTTATCTAAAATACTGTAAGCGGGTCTTTTAGCGGGTGTTGGATAGGAATCTGTTGGAATAGGCTTCAAATCAATCTCTATATTTTTTTGATAAAATATTGCTGCCGCAAAATCGTACCAAGAACAATCGCCTTCGTTAGAGAAATTATAAACACCAAAGTTAATGGGTGATGCTGAAACGAGTTGAGCATGACAAGACTGTATTATTTTTAACAAAACCTCAGCTAAATCAACAGCATATGTAGGTGTTCCAATTTGATCATTCACAACTGACAAACTATCACGTTCCGAAGCCAGTCGCAACATTGTTTTCATAAAATTATTTGCAAATTGTGAGTACACCCAAGAAGTTCTAACGATGAAATATTTTTCCCAATTTTTTTGAATGGCAAGTTCACCATCTAACTTCGTTTGTCCGTAAATACTTTTCGGATTTGGAATATCGGTTTCTAAATAAGGAACTTTTGAAGTGCCATCAAAAATAAAATCTGTAGAAATATGAACTAAAATAGTATCAAATTCTTTACAAACTTTAGCCAAATTTTCAGGACCAACAGCGTTAATTAAATGCGCTTTATCCGATTCGCTTTCAGCTTTATCAACAGCGGTGTAAGCGGCTGTGTTGATACAAAAATGAGGTTGGTGTTTTGCAAAAACTGCTTGACAATTTTCAATATTGGTAATATCCATTTCTTGAAAATCGGTATATACAAACTGAATATTTGGATATTTATTAGCAATAAATCCTATAGATTGCCCAAGTTGACCTTTAGCTCCTGTAACTAGTACTACCATACTTTCTTGGTGTTTTCAAGATTCGGTAATATTTGATCTTTCTCGGAAATTATCAATTCATTCAAAGGAAAATTCCAATTGATATTAACGGTTTGGTCGTTGTAAATTAATCCGCCCTCGCTTTCTTTGTTATAAAAATTATCGCATTTATAAAAGAAGGTTGCGGTTTCAGATAAAACTAAAAAACCATGTGCAAAACCTCTTGGAATAAAAAACTGTTTTTGATTTTCTGCAGAAAGCAATACTGCTTCATATTGACCATATGTTTTAGAATTAGGTCTTAAATCAACCGCTACATCTAAAACTTCACCTTGTAAAACACGAACTAGTTTGGCTTGCGCATGTTCGCCACATTGATAATGCAAACCTCTTAAAACACCTTTAGTTGAAAACGATTGGTTATCTTGAACAAAAGTTACTTTTTGACCCACGCCTTCTTGAAAAGTTTTCTCATTGAAACTCTCCATGAAATAACCACGTTCGTCTTTGATTATTTTGTTTTCAAGAATAAAACATCCTTTTAGTTTGGTTTCTTTAAATGTCATTTTAACTCACTAAACTCATTAAATGTTTTCCATAGCCGCTTTTCAACAAAGGTTCGGCTAATACTTTTAACTGATTGGAATCAATGAAGCCCATTTTATAGGCGGCTTCTTCAATGGCGCCAATTTTTAATCCTTGACGTTCTTCAATAACTTCAACAAATTGACCAGCTTGCATTAACGATTGGAACGTTCCTGTATCTAACCAAGCCGTTCCCCTATCTAAAATACTTACTTGTAATTTACCTCGATTCAAATATTCTTTATTCACATCGGTAATTTCTAATTCCCCTCTATGACTTGGTTTGATATTAGCTGCAATATCTAAAACATCATTATCATAAAAATAAATTCCAGGAACAGCATAGTTTGATTTTGGATACTCAGGTTTTTCTTCGATAGATAACACTTTTCCATCTTTATCGAAATCAACTACTCCATAACGCTCTGGGTCGTGTACATGATACGCATAAATAATGCCACCATTTGGATTATTATTAGCTTGAAGTAATTCCGCTAAACCAGTTCCGTAGAAAATATTATCTCCCAAAATCAGAGCTACTTTGTCATTTCCAACAAACTCTTTTCCAATGATAAATGCTTCTGCTAATCCATTTGGATGTTCTTGAACGGCGTATTCAAATCGACAACCTAATTTACTTCCATCGCCTAATAATTGACGAAATAAAGGCAAATCATGAGGTGTTGAAATGATTAGAATTTCACGAATTCCCGCCCACATCAAAGTTGATAATGGATAATAAATCATCGGTTTATCGTAAATAGGCATCAACTGCTTACTCACCGCCAATGTTAACGGATGTAAACGTGTGCCTGAACCTCCAGCTAATATAATTCCTTTCATTAGTTGTTATATTTTTGTAAGTACCATTCGATGGTTTTCTTAATACCTGATTCGAAATTTTCGTCAGCATTCCAGCCTAATTCGTTTTCTATTTTTGTAGCATCAATGGCATATCGTAAATCATGACCCGGTCTATCTTTCACAAATGTAATTTGATCTTGATATTTTCCCTCTGATTTTGGTTGTAATTCATTCAAAATAGAACAAACAGTGTCAACGATGTATAAATTATTACGTTCGTTTCTTCCTCCAATATTGTAGGTTTCTCCAGCTTTTCCAGTCTTAAATGCTAGTTCAATTCCCTTACAATGGTCTAAAACATACAACCAATCGCGAACATTTTTCCCGTCTCCATAGATTGGAATATTTTCACCTTGTATCGCTTTACGAATAATGGTTGGAATTAACTTCTCATCGTGTTGTTTGGGTCCGTAATTGTTAGAACAATTTGTGGTAACCACATTCATTCCATAGGTGTGAAAATAACTTCTCACAATCATATCTGAACCTGCCTTTGAAGCCGAATAGGGGCTATTTGGGGCATAAGGTGTGGTTTCTTTAAACAAACCGGTTTCGCCTAAAGTTCCATAAACCTCATCTGTAGAAACATGGTGAAAACGGGGATTTTCAAATCCAACATTGTATTGATTTGGAGCAGACATCCATAATTTTCTTGCGGTATCTAATAAATTAAAAGTTCCTAAAACATTGGTTTTAATAAAAGCTTCTGGACCCGAAATAGAGTTGTCTACATGACTTTCTGCTGCAAAATGTATTACATCACGAAATTGATATTTTTGAAACAATTGTTCTACAAAATTTCTATCGCAAATATCGCCTTGCACAAAGGTATATCTCGGATGATTTTCAACTTCTGAAACATTTTCTAAATTTCCAGCATAAGTAAGTAAATCCAAATTCACCAAATGATAATCTGGATTATTTTCTATAAAGTAGGGAACAAAATTAGCTCCAATAAATCCGGCACCGCCTGTTATTAGAATGTGTTTCATTATTCTTGTATTCTTGATAATTGACGTTTATAAACTTTTTTAAACGAAAAAAACAGAAAGTATAGTAAAATTAATAAAAGTGGGAAAAGTACTTTGTTATTCAATAAAAGTGGTTTATAATCTCTAATGTTAAGAATACTGCTTTCTTCTTTTACAATCTTGTCAAAGATACTTTCAGTGATAAGAAGATTTTGTTTTTCTTGAATTAAGTTATCTTTCTTATCAACTAATTCTGGAATACTATTTTTTTCAGAAATTGAAATAGTTCCCGTTGAACTATTTGATGATAATAAGATTATCAAATTATCAATTTGTTTGATTAAAGAATCATTTATAGCAATTTTTTCTGCTAAATTTTTTTGATGAATTTTTTGTTGAGTTTCAAAATAAATATTGGTATTCAAGTAATTTAAAATAGGAGTAATAAACTCTTCTTTTTTTAACATGCCATCAGTCTGAATTGAAATTTTATGGTGATAATAATTTTTACTCGTTATATTATCTTTCATGATTTTATCTATATTGCCATCTTCAGCCATCAATTTAATTAACTCAAAGTTATTTTCTTGATCTTTGTTATTAACAAAACTATAAATTGCAGGATAAGCTTCAATTTCAATATTTGTAATTCTTTTGAAATTTTTCAAACCAATTTCTTGAAAGAAAATTTCGTCTTTTTCCCTTAATTTCGTGTCAATTTGCTCTATTTTTTTATATAAATACTCATTACTTCCAAAATTAGGTATTACAGAAATTTCATGATTGTATGCTTTAGAATCCAACATAAAAGCCAAAACTACTCCTACAACAAACAAAATTCCGATAATAATTATTTTCTTTTTAACAAAAAAAATAAAATCGAAAATGGAATTTAATACTCCTTTGAAAAAATTTTTAATTCCGGTGCCAATTTGTCTTAAATCGATCTCTTGATCTTGAGAATTTGTACTCATAAATTCTTATTTTACATTGAAGATTTGTTCTAATATTTTAATCGTAATTAAATACGTTGGTTTTACTCCTGTGGTACCTAATCCTCCTGATGCTAATGTACTTCCTGTTTCTAATGGATTATCAGAAGCATAATAAGCATATCTAACTTTTACATCTGGATTAATACTTTTTCTAATTTTTGATGCTGATTGAATTGCTTTTTGATAATACGCTCCTTCCATTTCTAAACCTATTGCTTGCCAAGTAGATTCATGGAAAAACTTCAACAAATCTCTATTTTGAAGTGATGTTCCTAACACCGTAATCATAGGTCCAGCAAATACTGGAATTCCATTTCCTTCAAACATTTCTTTGGTTAACTCATTTTCAAAAGGATAATTATCAGCAGTTCCTTCATTCACATGAGCACAAGGAATCATAATATCACCTTTTCCACCTTCTAAAATACCCGCTTTACCCATAATCGAAACCGATTCTACATTTAAGAAAATTTTATTTTTCTTTTCCGCTTTATAAGGTTTCAATAATTCGTCAATCGTTTCAAAAGCTTGCTCACCAAAAGCGTAATCCATTACAATAATAACCGGTTTTTCTTTGGCTAACTTCGCTTCAGCAAAAATGGTTTTCTTGAAATCAATTTTAGCCGTATCAAAAATTTGAACATCAATATTTGTTCCTGATGTGTCTGGTAATGAAATCATTCCTTGAGTTAACGCAAATTCTTCTACTTTCTTGCGCAACTCTTTGTTTGCCGAACTACTTAAATCTTCAAATATTTGAAATTCAGGTGTGTTCTTGTATTTTTTTCCTAAAACAGGTTCAGCAAAAATAGAATTCATCACACTGTGCATATTCGCACTGATAATGTGAATGGGTCTTTCAATTAAATCATTTTTAAGTAAAACATCTTTAATCGTAGTAGCCCAAATGTCGCCATAAATATGGTGTCCGAGTCTTTCTCTTAAAATTGGACTAAACGTAATCGTTCTTTTATTATTATCAACAACTTCTTCAATTGCCAATTTTCCTAACCAATACACTACGTGTAAGAATCTATCTGGAGCTTCTGCTGTAGCGAAATCATCGTAAATATCTTGTACTTCGGCAAAGGTTCTTCCTAAAACGTTAGCCGCATGAGAAATTGCTTTTTCACGGTCAATTAAGCTTAATTTTTTAGTTTGTTTTACCGCTAATTCTAATTTTTGCCAATCGCGTGAAACCGCTCCTTCATCATCAATTAAAACTCTATCTTTAATTTTGTGCGATTCGATAAAGATAAAAGTTAAATGCGTCAAAATATCATAAATGTCCGAACGTCCGCGTGTGATTTCCACATTCATTTGTTCGTCGTCTATACGATAACAATTTCTTCTTCTTTTTGGTGGAACAATCGCTTTAAAGTGTGAATTCGAATAACCTTCATCAGAAGTTAAATTGATGTAACGGCATTCTTCAATTCCAATTGGTAAACGTTCAATTACATATAACAGTCCGTTTAGCTCTACTTTTTCCTCGGCAATAGAACCGTAAATTTCTGGTCGAAGCGATAATAAAGCTTCTCTCAACGTTTCTCCTGAAACACCCATTGGCTTATAAAAACCTCTGTTAAATAAATGTCTCATGGTAATGTACAGTCGTTCAATAGCTGCTGACGACTCTTGCGCTCTTGAGCGCGAAATGTTTTTAATGTCCTTCATTAATTTTATATTTTCTAACCTACAAATGTAGTGTTTTTTATTTTAGTTCGATAAAATCAAGTTTATCGAGGGTTCATAAACACTGATTTTCTCTGAATTTTCGCCTGATTGCTTGCTCCATTTTCCGTAAGCGTACGTATAAAAAAAATCTCTATCTACATAATTGTAAAGCACATAAGGCTGATACTTAGTGCCCGTTTTATTGCTTTCTATTAGCAATTTTTCATAAGCAACAAACATTCCTTTTTCAGGAAAAACCAAATCAAAATCTGAAATAGTAAAACGATGTTTGATTACTCCTTTTTTTAATGTTACTATGTAATCTTTAGTTAATAATTCTTCACCCGGAAATCCGTTTTCATCTACGCTGTAAAAGTGAAGTTTAATGGTGGCGTTATCTATTCTACTATCAGTAAATATGGTGACTTCTTTTATAAATTTTGTTTTGCTATAAGAAGGTTGATAAGAAAAAAACTTCGCTTCTATTTTAGGTCCGTTATCAAACGATTGAAAAATAGCGTTTTCAACATTACCGATTTCAACTTTTTTAGTGTGCTTTTTATTTAGGACTACCACTTCTCTTAAATCATAAGTAGTAGGTTTTAAAAAAACTTCCGAAATTTCAGTTCCTTTCAATGTTTTTCTTTCATATCCTAAAACAGAAATCACAATGTTTTTATCTTTTGAAGCTTGTAAAAAGAACGTTCCATCCGCTTCCGAAGTAGTTCCAATAGTTTCATTCTCCACCCAAATATTTACAAAAGGAATCGGTTCGCCAGAAATACTGTCTTTGACTACACCTCGGATTTGTGAAAACGCAAATTGGGAAACAATCAAGAAAATCCAAATCAGTCTTTTATCTTTCATCTTTATTCTTTTGTATCAAAAAACTGAGCAATTTTTCTATCGTTACTTAATCTAGGTAATTTATTTTGTCCTCCTAATTTTCCAATGGATTTCATGTATTCTTGGAAACCATTTTTGGAAACTTTTGTAATGACTAGCGTTCGCAAAACATTCCCAACTATCAAATCGTCATAATACACATTTTGTTTGCGCATGGCAGCATCAATTTTTAAAGCAAAATCTTCTAGATTTTCGGGTTCATTTTCAAATTCGATAAACCATTCATGATAAGGCAAACCTTCGGTTGGTGTGATTTGTGGCGCAACTGTAAATTCATTTACTCGAACATCAGTTCCTTCCATTGATTCTTTTAAAGCCGATTCGACTTCTTTTCCAATTACGTGTTCGCCAAAAGCAGAAATATAATGTTTAATTCTTCCCGAAACGATTACTCGATATGGTTTTAAACTCGTAAACTGAATCGTATCGCCAATATTATAAGCCCAAAGTCCAGCGTTGGTAGAAATAATTAAAACATAATTTACGCCTAGTTCAACTTCGCCAATGGTGTAGCGTTTTGGATGTTCCGTGAAAAATTCGTCTGCTTTTATGAATTCGTAGAAAATTCCGGAATTCAATAACAGTAACATGCCTTTTTCTTTTTGTGAATCTTGGTAGGCAAAAAAGCCTTCGGAAGCCGGAAACAATTCAATCGAATCGACTTTCCTTCCAATTAAATTTTCGAACTTCGCTCGATAGGGTTCATAATTGACGCCACCATAAATAAACAAATTGAAGTTTTTGAAGATTTCGCCAACGGGTTTGTTTGCTTTTTCCTTTAATTTTTCAAAATACATTTGCACCCATGACGGAATTCCCGAAATCACCGTCATGTTTTGCTTAATGGTCTCTTCTACAATAGCATTAACTTTAGTTTCCCAATCTTCGATGCAATTGGTTTCCCAACTTGGCATGCGGTTTTTTTGTAAATATTTCGGAACAAAATGCGCTACAATTCCGGATAATCTTCCAAGTTTGATACCGTTTTTTTCTTCTAAAATAGGACTTCCTTGTAAGAAAATCATTTTTCCTGATACAAAATCTGCTTTTCCAGTTTCGTGTATGTAACTCAAAATTGCATTTCGAGCGGCTTGAATATGAAACGGCATTGATTCTTTTGTCAACGGAATATATTTGGCACCCGAAGTAGTTCCAGAAGTTTTAGCAAAATAAAGCGGTTTTCCTTTCCAAAGTACATTTTCTTCACCTTTTACCACTTTATCTACATAATGTTTCAAACCTTCGTAATCGCGAACGGGAACTTTTTGAACAAAATCAGAATGAGATTTTATCGAACTAAAATCGTGGTCTTTTCCAAATTGCGTTTGAGCTGCTTCTTTGATTAATTCTTCAAAAACTTTTTGTTGGGTTTCAACAGGATTATTGGCCCATTTTTGAGTTTTGGCGTGAATTCTTTTGGCAAATAACTTGGCCGCAAAAACTTTTACTGACATGTTAATTGAAATTGATAAATTGAGTTGGATCAATTGGGAAACCGTCTTTCCATAATTCAAAATGCAAGGTAGCACCTGAATTTTGAACCGTATTTGCATTTCCAGCAAGAGCGATAACTTCTCCTGATTTCACTGTATTTCCTTGTTTTTTAGTTACCGAAGCTGCATTTTTATACACCGATAAAATATCATCTTTATGACGCACAATCACCACATAACCCGAACTTGGTGTCCAATCCGAAAAAATGATGGTTCCAGCTGCAACAGCTTTGATTGGTGTATTATCGGTAAGTGCAATCGTAACGGCCAAATGTTTATTTCCAACATTATACTTTTGTAAAATACTTCCTTGAGCCGGCGGAAACAATACAAAACTTACTTTAGGTTTTGAAGATTCAAAAACGTTGTATTTATCTTCTTTAATAACTTGTTCCCTTAGCTCTGTTTCTTTATCGGTTGGAGCAAGTTCTGATAAATCCAATTCTGCAACATCTAAAGCTTTAATAGAATCTTTATTTAACTTCGCATATTCTAAATCGCCTGTAAGCACTTTTTTTATAGATGCGATATAAGCGTTATTGATTTTTACCGATTTTTCAAGAGAATCTGATTTTATTGCCATTTCCAAGGCTTCTTGTTTCAATTTAGTAGAAGCATAGCCTGGAATATACTCGCGAAGTGGTGTAAAAGCAATGATATAAGTAGTAACAAAAATGATTAAAATAGCGCCAACCGTTGCCACCACAAAGACGTTCATTAAATTTAATTTTAATGAAAAAGTTTCTTCAAAAGTATCCTCGTTAAGAATAACTAACCTTCTCTTATTGAATAATTTTCTTAATAAAAGTTGTCTTTTTAGCCTTTTATTAGCCATTTTTAAAACATATTAATTACACAAATATACTAAATACAACGGGTTTCTAATTTCGAATTGTATAATTAATCGTTAAAAAATAATCATTTGTTAATTTCTTTATATCTTTGTACTTTAAAATTTAGAAAAAATGAATGCACTAGCTATATTTTTAGGAGTTGTTGGTCCAACACAAGTTATTCTTATAATCGCTATTATTGTTTTACTTTTTGGTGGTAAGAAAATTCCTGAATTAATGAAAGGAATTGGAACTGGTATCAAAGAGTTCAAAAACGCAGCAAAAGATGACCAACCTGCTAATTCTAAAAAAGAAGAAGAAACGAAAGAAAAAGAATAGTTTTTCTTTTAAATATTTAAAATCCCAAATTCCAACTTTTATTAGTTAGAGTTTGGGATTTTATCTTTTTACTCGATTACAATATCATCGTCAACTGAATTCTCTTTCTCGCTTCGTCAACCTCAACTACTTTTACTTGCACGTGTTGGTGCATTTTTACAACTTCATTTACATCGGAAACATAGCCTTCTTTCAATTGCGAAATGTGAACCAAACCACTTTCTTTGATTCCTAAATCTACAAAACATCCAAAAGCGGTAATGTTATTCACAATTCC
>NZ_CALBSN010000003.1 GCF_937967675.1 uncultured Flavobacterium sp.
TTACTACATTTGATGTATTGATTGAGATTCCAAGAGGAAGTAGAAACAAATACGAGTACGATTTTGAATTAAAAAGAATGCGTTTTGACAGAATGTTATTTTCGTCAATGATGTATCCAGCAGATTACGGATTTATTCCAGAAACATTAGCATTAGATGGTGATCCATTAGATGTTTTAGTTTTAGTAAATGAGCCAACTTTTCCAGGTTGTGTGATGGAAGTAAAACCAATCGGTGTTTTCCACATGGCAGATGATAAAGGTCCAGATGAAAAAGTAATTTGCGTACCTGTTTCTGACCCAATTTGGAACAAACTAAACGATTTAAGTGATGTAAATCCGCACTTAATTAAAGAAATCGAACACTTTTTCCAAGTGTACAAAGACTTAGAAAACAAAAAAGTGGACGTTGAAGGTTGGGGAGATGTAAACGAAGCAAAAGAAATTTTGAGAAAATGTACGAATCGCTTCAACGAACTTGAAAATAAACCAGAAGGATTATTCAGTATTAGATAATTTTTAGGGCAAATAAATAAAAGGCAGTATTTTTTAAAAAATATTGCCTTTTTTGTTTTATTTTCTTAATATTACCATAAAATTAACAAACAAAAAAACTAAATTATATTTTATGGAATCAATGATGATTTATGTTCCTATAGTCATGGCACTATTAGGATTGGCATTTATGGCAGCCAAACGCTCTTGGGTTCTTAAACAAGACGCCGGAGATGGTAAAATGAAAGAAATTTCAGATTACATCTACGAAGGAGCCTTAGCATTTTTAAAAGCAGAATACAAATTATTAACGTTTTTCGTTCTTGGAGCGAGTGTGGTTCTTGCGGGAATTTCATTTATTGTTCCAACAACACACTGGTTAATCGTAATCGCATTCATTTTTGGAGCTATATTTTCGGCTTATGCAGGAAATATCGGAATGAAAATCGCAACAAAAACAAATGTTAGAACAACACAAGCAGCTCGTACTAGTTTACCACAAGCATTAAAAGTTTCTTTTGGTGGAGGAACAGTAATGGGATTAGGTGTTGCAGGTTTAGCGGTTTTAGGATTAACTGGATTCTTCATCATATTCTTTAGATTTTTCATGAACGGAGAATGGACTTCAACAGAAGACATGACAATCGTTTTGGAAACATTAGCTGGTTTTTCATTAGGAGCTGAATCTATCGCATTGTTTGCTCGTGTAGGTGGAGGAATTTACACAAAAGCTGCTGACGTAGGTGCTGACTTAGTAGGAAAAGTAGAAGCTGGTATTCCAGAAGACGATCCTCGTAATCCTGCTACAATTGCGGATAACGTTGGAGATAATGTTGGAGACGTTGCCGGTATGGGTGCCGATTTATTTGGTTCGTATGTAGCAACAGTTTTAGCGGCAATGGTTTTAGGAAATTACGTAATTAAAGATATGGGTGGTAAAATCGATGACGCTTTCGGAGGAATCGGACCAATTCTATTACCAATGGCAATCGCTGGTTTCGGAATTTTATTCTCTATCATTGGAACAATGTTAGTTAAAATTTCAAGCGACGATGCTAAAGAAGCTCAAGTACAAAAAGCATTAAACATCGGAAACTGGGTTTCTATTGTATTAACTTTAATTTCTTGCTACTTCTTGGTTGACTTTATGTTGCCAGAAGTATTAACATTAAACTTCTATGGAGAAGGCGATAAAGAAATCGATTCAATTCGTGTTTTCTATGCTACTATTGTTGGTTTATTTGTAGGTGGAGCAATTTCATCTGTAACGGAATATTATACAGGATTAGGTACAAAACCAGTATTGGCTATCGTACAAAAATCATCAACTGGAGCTGGAACTAACGTAATCGCTGGTTTAGCAACGGGTATGATTTCTACTTTCCCAACTGTTTTATTATTTGGGGGTGCAATTTGGGCTTCTTACGCTTTAGCAGGATTTTATGGTGTTGCTTTAGCCGCTTCTGCAATGATGGCTACAACAGCAATGCAATTAGCAATCGACGCTTTCGGACCAATTTCTGACAACGCAGGTGGAATCGCTGAAATGAGTGAATTACCAAAAGAAGTTCGTACAAGAACCGATATTTTAGATTCAGTTGGTAACACTACTGCAGCAACTGGAAAAGGTTTTGCAATCGCTTCTGCTGCATTAACTTCGTTAGCATTATTTGCTGCTTATGTAACTTTCACAGGTATTGATGGAATTAACATCTTCAAAGCACCAGTATTAGCAATGTTGTTCATTGGTGGAATGATTCCAGTTGTATTCTCTGCATTAGCAATGAATTCGGTAGGTAAAGCTGCAATGGACATGGTATACGAAGTACGTCGTCAGTTCAAAGAAATTCCAGGAATTATGGAAGGAACTGGTAAACCAGAATACGGAAAATGTGTTGAAATTTCTACAAAAGCGGCTTTACGCGAAATGATGTTGCCAGGAATTTTAACCATTGGTTTCCCAATTGCAATTGTATTATTAGGTAAATTAGTTTATGGAGATAACAATCAATTAATCGCTGAAATGTTAGGTGGTTATATGGCAGGAGTTACCGTTTCAGGTGTGCTTTGGGCAGTGTTCCAAAACAACGCAGGAGGTGCTTGGGATAACGCTAAAAAATCGTTTGAAGCTGGAGTTGAAATCAACGGAGAGATGACATACAAAGGTTCTGATGCACATAAAGCAGCGGTAACTGGAGATACTGTTGGAGATCCATTCAAAGATACTTCTGGTCCATCGATGAACATCTTAATCAAATTAACATGTTTAATAGGTTTAGTAATCGCTCCAATCTTAGGAGGTCACGGTGCTACAACTGAAAATGGGGCATGTTGTTCAAAAGATAAAAAAGAAGTTTGTCACGAAGGAAAATGCGATTTATCAAAATGTGCAACCATGACAAAAGACGAATGCGCTAAAATGTGTGAAGAGAATGGTTGTTCTCAAGAATGCAAAGACAAATGCATGTCACAATACGATGAAAA
>NZ_CALBSN010000004.1 GCF_937967675.1 uncultured Flavobacterium sp.
TTTCCTCATTTAAACTTGGATATTTATTCTTCTTGTAATACAGCTTGGTTGGACAGGTTTGAGCAACCTTGAAATCGGATTTGGAGAGGTAATGCATTTTAAAACTGTTTAATAATTTTTATAATTTCATTTTCATTTTTAAAAGCATAATTCATTTCTTGTAACATAAAATTAATTAAGTCATTCATGCTTCTATTTGAAAACTCACTTATGGATTTAGTTAAATAAATAAAATGCCCATTGCTATATTCGCAAAAAGTAGTTTTTTCGTCAATTTTTAAATTATTATTATTTTTATCTTGTCCTTTTCCTGACAATAAAATGGGTGGATTAATTGAAAAATCATTAAACCATAATTTTTCTTTTGCTAACTTCTTTGATATTTCAATATTTATTTTATTGTGCTTAACATCTGTACAATAAAAACAATGTTTTAGTGTACTACCTTGAATTTGAATACCAATAAAATACTTGTTGTCAAAAATATTATAAAAAACGTTTGTTATTCCAGTAGACCTTGAAAAATCAGATGAAATTATAACTTCACTATTTTTAATTTTTGAGCCAATAATCACTCCAATTTTATTGTGTATATTTTTTAATATCATATCGTGTAATCTCAAATCTCTGATACTTTTCATTGCTGCATTATTTTTAAAATAAAAATTATAACTCAAATTGAGAAAAGTATCATCATCACCAAGACCAAAGTGTTTAAAAATTAAATTTTGATTTTCAATAAAGGAAATATATTTTTCAATTAAGAGTGGTAAATCTTCTATCTCATAATTCAATTTTTTAATATCATTTAGGAAGCAAATAATTTCTTTAGAATAAGTCATTTGTTCCCATTGCACAGTTGTCTCATTTTTTACAATACTTGATGGTAGAGGTGTAAGTAAATATTTTTTTATTTTGTTAACTTCACATTTATCTATTTTTTTTATTTTAGAAATTTTATTATTGTAATCTTCTAATTGTCCTTCAGTTGGAATACTTTTCATTTTATTTTCTATAAATACTAAGTTCCATTTATTCTTAGTTTTCCATTTTATGACAATGTCAATATTTTTTTCTTCTCTAACAATCTGAATTGATTCGTCTGAGTCTGTAAACTCTAATTCAATATAATTTTCAATAAAGATTTTTAAAGTCTCATATTCTCCAATAGAATTTTTTTGTCCAAGTAACCAAACTAAAAAATTACTATGAAATAGTTCTTTTGACCCTAATGATGCTTGAAATAAAAAGTTATTTTTAAGTTCTTTGATGTTTTTATCTATATCCATTTTTGTTTTTAAAACAAATATAATTAATTTATTATTTGTTCTATTTTTTTTTACTTTGATTATTAAATAGTAGATAATTTATAGGCCAATAAGATTTTTCTATGGAGTTAATTTTAAATATTACAACAAGATATGAAATAATATATACCTAAATTATAAATTTTAAAAGTTAAAATTTAGGTAAAATTCGCAATTTTATAGAGTTTTCTTTTGATAAAAATCCTAATATTAAGATTGGAATTTAAAGAAAAATATTTTTTATGAGTAAAGGTCAATTAAAGGCTAGGCCGATAAAGCGTTATCTTAAACCAAAAATTTTCATATACAATTGGAGAATGAATTTATTTCAGCTATACTGTTAATTGTTATTGAGAAAAGATTTAACAATCATTAATTAAATAAGGATTGTAAAGTCTGATAAATTAACATTCATTACTACAAGAGTGGTGGGGAAGTTATTTAAAATTATTATGCTTTGATATTACTGAGTATTAGGGGTGATTAATAATTCAATAAATGATTTTAAGTTAAAATTAATAATATTCATATTTGTAGTTCACTAGACCTCAATTTTTTGGTGTCGGGTAATGGTGTCGGGTTTGGTGTCGGGTAAAACGGTTAAAAACGGTTAAAATCCGAATAATAATTTTTATAAAAAATTGATTATCAGTGATATATAACCAAAATATCACGATTCATAACCCTGAGGTCACGGGTTCAACTCCCGTCTTCGCTACGAAAAACAAGTATTTTAAAATCAACGGATTAGTGTTTACTAATCCGTTTTTTTATGCCAAAAATTTCACGATATTTGAAAAATGAACACGGTTTTGATCACGATTTTAAAGAAAAAGAACACTCTCTTACTTATATCATTTTAAATATTTGGACAAAAAAAGACTCGCTTTAAATGATAAATTCATTTCTTACAACATTATAAACTTGTAAAAGAAAATCGCATACGATTCAAGGTATTTATTAAAAAGAGATTAAAATTAACAGAAACCTTAAATTACAAAAAATCCCTGAAATTTAAATAAATTAAGAAAGGAATATCAATATACTTCCTTAAGATGTATATTGGTTAGAAAGATAAGATTTTGAAGAAGAAGAAACCGAAACAATTTGAAGAAATTTAACTAATTGTAGTATTTTTAAAATTTAATTTCACAAATAAGCAACATAATTTAGTGTTCTTTTAATTACTTATTTTGAAATTGTTATTGATTTTATTCTAAAATCAGATGAATTACTAAATTGTATATAAAGTTTTTTTATTATCTGTTCCTATGAATTTTGTTATATCTTTTTGAAAACGATAAATATCTACATAAAAGATATTTTTCGTTCTTTTCAAAATTTTCTTGAAATATGGATTGACAATTACCACTTTTAGGTTGAGTACACCAGCATCAAGCAATCTGAAATATGTAAAAAAATCGTTATATTCATACACTAATACATAAACACTAAATTTTTTATCATAATTGTAAATATTAAATGTGTCAATTTTATAACAAATTTTTGTGTTGAAAATTTCGAAATAGTCAGAATGAATTTTAATTGTATCTCTATTATCAATAATATAAAAGCTCATAAATCAACTAATAATTTCATTTATCAATAAAATAATTTCTCGTTTGTGTAGATTTAAATTAATTGTTGGAAAAACAGTCTTTGTATTAGAAAACACTTCAAGAAATAAATGATTCTCATATAGAACAATTATATTCTTATTAACTTCAAAATAATCTATAAAATCTATAATATTAAATTCGTTATAATAAACAAAAAATATATAATCAAAAGAGCTTAAACTTACATTTGGGAAATAGTTTTTTTTTATTCTTGTAACCTGAATTTCTTCTGACTCTATATTAAATTTGATTAATCGATAAATATAATTTTTATCATCATATACTAAAATCTTTCTCATAAACAATTATTAAAACAAAAAGGCTATAAAAAAAATTTATTAATCAAACCAAAATAACAACTATAAAAATTTAATTTATTATGATTTTATCATTTGTAATTAATCCATCAATAGTTTTAATTTTTACAATGTATAAACCAGTACTTAAATTTGACGTGGAAATGCTTATCTCAGAATTGAAATCTAAATATTTATTTGAAATAACAAGCTTTCCTGTTGTATCGTATAATTCAAAAGAAATGATTTCTTTTTTTTCAGGGTTAATTATTTTCAATAATTCTAAAGTGGTATCTTGAAAAACTTGCAAAATAGAATGTTCTTCTTGGGGTGATGATAATATATCATTCGTGGTATTAAATGTAATCTCAAATCTAGTTTTATTATCACCAGCGGGTAAAGTTACCTCAAACATATGGTCTTTAATATCATAATAAATATTAGTTTCCTTATCATGAATGTAAACTTTTTGGCTACTATCAAAGCCATATAAAACATCAACTACTTTTATTTTGAAATTTGTTTGAGCTTGACATCTAAATCCTACAGGTATTCTTTTATTTATATCAAAGTTTGTAACATTAATTATAAATTCTTTATCTGAATCATTTAATATGTAATAAAATTCAGCAGATTCTCTTGATGATGAAACACCATCAAATCCATAATCAAATCCATCGGTCGTATTGGAATCAAAACCTAGTGTAGTTGGTCTTATTCCACCATTATTATACATAGCATGAATTCTCATCTGAGGTACAAAACCCTTTTTTACTTGGGTATAATCAATTCCTGCTAAATTGGGAATTGATTCAAAATATTCTGAATTACTTTCGCGAGCAAATTCTGAATTAGTAATAGCTCCTTCTCTTCTATAAACTCTGTAGGAATTTTTCATAGTTAAATTACCATTTGCAGTTCCTTTCACCATAAAGCCTTGACCAACAGGGGAAAATCTTCTTTCATAAAATGCTCCAGAAGTACTTAAATTTGTTTCATAATTACCTGAGGAATCAAAATTCCAAAACGCTGCTGGTGTATATCCAGCTCCTGGAGTATAAATACCATACCCTCCACTATACGCATTTAAATAGTGAGAATTAACTGGAACTTGTTCCCAAAAGTATACTTGACCATTTATCAAACTAGAATTTAATGGATCTAATAAAAAAGAATTCAAATCAATTGAACTAGGATAAGGATTACCAATTAAGGTAAAATTACCAGATGTTACAGGAAGTGTTATTGTGCCATCATTAGGAACGCCCCTAAAATCATATCTTTGATTACTCCCTGAATTATTTTGAATACCATCGTTTATATCCACAATTAAGCTATCTGTCCCAGAAGTACCTTTCATTGTAAAACCAAAACCAGGTAAAATTAAATTATTTGAACCTACATAATTCCACTGGGAATAAGTATTGGATGTAGTAAAAGTATAAATCCAGTACTGTGAAATTGTCAGGGGATTTGAAATTCCATCTAAATTATTTGTTATTATACTATTAGAACTCGAAATTAATCCTGTAGGTTGAAACAACCTTGAAATACCAAAATTCTTATTACCTGATGATAACGAAGGTATACCAACTGGTGAACACCAATAATTGTATTGGTAATTATTTACTGTTCCTTCTTGAAAAATGGAAACACTCCCTAAACCAACATTTGAACCGGTACCTGTAGTTCCTTGCAGCAATTGAGATTGATTTCTAAGAAAGATATTACCATTCAAGTTTAAATTCTGCTTTGTATAAATAAAAGAATTATTAGAATAGATATATGAATTTGATTCAACATAAATTTGTGAACTCAAATAAAAAAAAGATAAATTTAAAAATATTAAAAATATTTTTTTTTGACTATTAATAAATAAACACAACATAAACAAAATATTTAAACTTTAGTTATAATTTTAGCAGAATCATTTTAAATCAACTACTTTTGATAATCAAATAGTAAGGAGAATAAAAATTGGCATAATATTTTTGTAAGACACTCCCCAGATTTTACAATAATAATATTATAACTCAATTTAAAATTCTCCTACTTCTATTTGACTTATTTTTTACAGACAATTAATTAATATTTAAAATATCAAATAGAGGGGAGAAATAAATATTGCCCAAATCTAATTTATATAAAACTACCCCCCAGTAATTTTATTCTTTTTGTATTTTAAGAAATACAAAAGAGTTCTCCCTACTCTATTTGACTTTTAAATTGCTTATATTTTTCAATTCCATAAACTTTTATCATCACAAGTTCAATATTAAAATAAGGTCTGTTTTTTTTTATTTTAATTAGATTATCATAAAAATTTTTCATTTCAAGAAAATCATCTTTAATAACAAAACTTTTTTCTTTGAAAAATAACTTAAAAAAAAACATATGATAAATTTAAATTCAAATAAAAAAACAAGCTACTCAAATAAATTAAGTAGCTTGAATTCAATCAACTTAACTACTTTTTAACTATCTTTTTATAAAACACTTTGTTATCAATAATTATGTTTAATAAATAAATTCCATCCTGTAAATTATCAATTGAAATTTGTGTTTCTCCTGAACCAATACTTTGTTTGTGAACTATTCTACCATTAATATCAAAAACATTTATTTCGCTATTTTCAACATCAAAATTCAACTTCACAATAAAATAATTTGATGCAGGATTAGGATATACCATAATATTATTTTCATAATCAAAACTATCATTTGATAATGCATTAACAATATTTATCATCGCTTGAACCTCTGCAGCTGTTGCTGGTGATGAGAACAAGTTTGGATTGGCATCAATATAAGCTTGATAAGCTGACTCATTTGTTACTATAGCTCCAATAATAACTGGTGAAATTGTATTAATCTGTGCAACTGTTACTACAGAACTAATATTAGATGCATCTGCCTCAATACCTATTTGTGCTAAAACACTTTGTGAAGCATTCACCGCATTTACCATCGCTTGTACCTCTGCAGCTGTTGCTGGTGATGAGAACAAGTTAGGGTTAGCATCAATATAAGCTTGGTATGCTGACTCATTACCTGCTACTAAACCAGTGATAGCTGGTGAAATGGTTTGCAATTGACCAACAGTAACCACAGAACTTACTGTATCAGGTGCATCTCCTTCGTTTCCAATCTGTGCTAATACACTTTGTGAAGCATTCACCGCATTTACCATCGCTTGAACCTCTGCAGCTGTTGCTGGTGATGAGAACAAGTTAGGGTTAGCATCAATATAATCTTGGTATGCTGACTCATTACCTGTTACTAATCCTGTGATAGCTGGTGCAATGGTTTGCAATTGACCAACAGTAACCACAGAGTTTACTGTATCTGGCACATCTCCTTCATTTCCTATTTGTGCTAATACACTTTGTGAAGCATTTACCGCATTTACCATCGCTTGTACCTCTGCAGCTGTTGCTGGCGATGAGAACAAGTTAGGGTTAGCGTCAATATACGCTTGATAAGCCGATTGATTTGCTACGATTGCTCCTGTAATAGCTGGTGAAATCGAGTTGATTTGAGCAACTGTTACTACTGAAGTAACTACGTTTGGAGAATCTCCTTCGTTTCCAATTTGTACTAACACACTCGAAGCTCCATTTACAGCATTTACCATCGCTTGAACCTCTGCAGCTGTTGCTGGCGATGAGAACAAGTTAGGATTAGCATCAATATAATCTTGGTATGCTAACTCATTACCTGCTACTAAGCCAGTGATAGCTGGTGAAATGGTTTGCATTTGTGCTACCGTTACTACAGAATTTACTGTATCTGGTGCGTCTCCTTCATTTCCGATTTGTGCTAATACACTTTGAGATGCATTTACTGCATTTACCATTGCTTGAACCTCCGCAGCTGTTGCTGGTGACGAGAACAAGTTTGGATTCGCATCAATATACGCTTGATAAGCCGATTGATTTGCTACGATTGCTCCTGTAATAGCTGGTGAAATCGAGTTGATTTGAGCAACTGTTACTACTGAAGGAACCGTATTTGGTAAATCTCCTTCGTTTCCGATTTGTGCTAATACACTTTGTGAAGCATTTACCGCATTTACCATCGCTTGAACCTCTGCAGCAGTTGCTGGTGATGAGAACAAGTTTGGATTAGCATCAATATAATCTTGGTATACAGTTTGGTTACCCGCTACTAAGCCAGTGATAGCTGGTGAAATGGTTTGCATTTGTGCTACCGTTACTACAGAATTTACTGTATCTGGTGCGTCTCCTTCATTTCCGATTTGTGCTAATACACTTTGAGATGCATTCACCGCATTTACCATTGCTTGAACCTCTGCAACCGTAGCTGGAGATGAGAACAAGTTAGGGTTAGCATCGATATAATCTTGGTAAGCTGATTCATTTGCTGCTACTAATCCTGTAATTGCAGGAGAGATAGTTTGCATTTGTGCTACGGTTACCACTGAGTTTACGGTATCCGGTGCATCACCTTCATTACCAATTTGTGCTAATACACTTTGTGATGCATTTACCGCATTTACCATCGCTTGAACTTCTGCAGCTGTTGCTGGTGATGAGAACAAGTTAGGATTAGCATCAATATAATCTTGGTATACAGTTTGGTTACCCGCTACTAAGCCAGTGATAGCTGGTGAAATGGTTTGCATTTGTGCTACCGTTACTACAGAATTTACTGTATCTGGTGCGTCTCCTTCATTTCCGATTTGTGCTAAAACACTTTGTGAAGCATTCACCGCATTTACCATTGCTTGAACCTCTGCAGCTGTTGCTGGTGATGAGAACAAGTTAGGATTAGCATCAATATAATCTTGGTATACAGTTTGGTTACCCGCTACTAAGCCAGTGATAGCTGGTGAAATGGTTTGCATTTGTGCTACCGTTACTACAGAGTTTACTGTATCTGGTGCATCTCCTTCATTTCCTATTTGTGCCAATACACTTTGAGATGCATTTACTGCATTTACCATTGCTTGAACCTCTGCAGCTGTTGCTGGCGATGAGAACAAGTTAGGGTTAGCGTCAATATACGCTTGATAAGCCGATTGATTTGCTACGATTGCTCCTGTAATAGCTGGTGAAATCGAGTTGATTTGAGCAACTGTTACTACTGAAGGAACCGTATTTGGTAAATCTCCTTCGTTTCCGATTTGTGCTAATACACTTTGTGAAGCATTTACTGCATTTACCATTGCTTGAACCTCCGCAGCTGTTGCTGGTGACGAGAACAAGTTTGGATTCGCATCTATATAATCTTGGTAAGCAGATTCATTTGCTGCTACTAATCCTGTAATTGCAGGAGAAATGGTTTGCATTTGTGCTACCGTTACTACAGAATTTACTGTATCTGGTGCGTCTCCTTCATTTCCGATTTGTGCTAATACACTTTGAGATGCATTTACTGCATTTACCATTGCTTGTACTTCCGCTTGTGTTGCTGGCGATGAGAACAAGTTTGGATTCGCATCAATATACGCTTGATAAGCCGATTGATTTGCTACGATTGCTCCTGTAATAGCTGGTGAAATCGAGTTGATTTGAGCAACTGTTACTACTGAAGGAACCGTATTTGGTAAATCTCCTTCGTTTCCGATTTGTGCTAAAACACTTTGTGAAGCATTCACCGCATTTACCATTGCTTGAACCTCTGCAACCGTAGCTGGAGATGAGAACAAGTTAGGGTTAGCATCGATATAATCTTGGTAAGCTGATTCATTTGCTGCTACTAATCCTGTAATTGCAGGAGAGATAGTTTGCATTTGTGCTACGGTTACCACTGAGTTTACGGTATCCGGTGCATCACCTTCATTACCAATTTGTGCTAATACACTTTGTGATGCATTTACCGCATTTACCATCGCTTGTACTTCCGCTTGTGTTGCTGGCGATGAGAACAAGTTTGGATTCGCATCAATATACGCTTGATAAGCCGATTGATTTGCTACGATTGCTCCTGTAATAGCTGGTGAAATCGAGTTGATTTGAGCAACTGTTACTACTGAAGGAACCGTATTTGGTAAATCTCCTTCGTTTCCGATTTGTGCTAATACACTTTGTGAAGCATTTACCGCATTTACCATCGCTTGAACCTCTGCAACCGTAGCTGGAGATGAGAACAAGTTTGGATTCGCATCTATATAATCTTGGTAAGCTGATTCATTTGCTGCTACTAATCCTGTAATTGCAGGAGAGATAGTTTGCATTTGTGCTACGGTTACCACTGAGTTTACTGTATCTGGTGCATCTCCTTCATTACCAATTTGTGCTAATACACTTTGTGAAGCATTAACCGCATTTACCATCGCTTGAACCTCTGCAGCAGTTGCTGGTGATGAGAACAAGTTTGGATTAGCGTCAATAAAATCTTGGTATGCAGTTTGGTTACCTGCTACTAATCCTGTAATTGCAGGAGAAATAGTTTGCATTTGTGCTACTGTAACAGTTGAAGCGGCAGAAGTATTATCTGCTTCTTGACCTATTTGAGTAAGAACATTAACTTGAGTGCCAAAAGTGAAATATTGATTATTGTCTAAGTCAACATTTGTAGCCACCCAATCTGTTCCTACTAAAGTCATTTGAACTTCTGTTGAACCAGAAGTAAAATCACCATCAGCATCCATAATTAAATAAATCGCACCTAATTGAGCAGGCAATTTAGAAGCTAAAGACGATGTACTTGCAGGAACACTAATAGTATAGGTAGCATCAGTACCTGTTTCTTTAACATACCAAGTTCTTGCAATTCGTTGGCGCAAATAAGGTGCTCCCGTTGTAGAAAAAGTATTGAAAGCAGCAGTTGTATTACCAAAAGCTAAAAAATCTAAGTTGGTAAAAGTACTGGTGTTAGCACTGTTAGTTGCTGTAATTGCAGCTTTGCTGATCGTTACTAAACTTGAAGGACTTACCGATTTTGATTGTTTTTGTGTTAGTCCAGAAACATTATCACGTCCAATTACAGTAATATTATTGTTAAATGTTGGATTTTCAGTAATCGACCAAATAGATGTTGTTCCATTTGATGCGATATAATCATGTGATAATGTTAGACCGTACTTGATACCGAGATATGAATTAACTCTATCACGCTCAATATTTGTTAAACTTGAGTTGTAATAGATAACCTCAGGAATATTTCCAGCAAGACCAAATGAATTACCCCCAATTTTGATATAATCATATACATCAGCTGTAATGTTATCTGTAAAAGATACGAAGTTACCGTTTAAACCAACAAGTTTATTATTAGTACCAGTTGCACTTGTTATTTGACCAGAAATTAAATAGAGCTGATTTGCAGTAAGAACACCTGGATGGGCTCTCAATTGAGTTCCTCCACCGTTGTTAAACCAAAAAATAGCACGATCTACACCACCACCATCTTTATTAATTCCTATAGAGAAACGATGCGTACCACTCCCGTTTGTTGAGGTACTAAACCTTAAAATGTGATTATATGTAGGATCAATATCTTGAGATTTAGAAGCTACACCAAAGGATGTGTACAGACGTCCAAGTGAGGCAGGAGAGAGTGAACCTGTAGCTGGTAATAAGCCATAAAAGTTAGAACCAGCACCTCCACCTTGCGTTGGAAAAGTGTAATAAGGATTAAAATTAGTTACAGCACTTCCAGAATTTAAAGTTGGAGAACCTGTACCTGTTTCTGTTAAATTGAAAGTTGTATTTTTTGCTCCCCAAGTTGTAAGGGTTGCATTTACACCGGCGTCATACCAAAGTGCTAAACCATTAGCTACGCCTCCTGGTACAGGAATACTACCTCCAAAGGAAAAATATTCACCATCGTTAAATGTAACTGTAGCTGTTAAATATGAAACGCCATTTAAAGTTACGTTACCTGTAAGCTCTATAAATGTATCAGAGGAGTTAAAAGTTGCATCGTTAGATTTTATTAAATTTAAATTACTTATTGCATCTGCTGCAGGCCAAGCAACAGTAACAGTTCCTACTGAACCTGTATTTTGAACTCTCCAAATTGCACCAAATCTCAACGGTACATTTGTAGAACCAGGAACCGCAGTGTTAAGAGTCTTTGAACCTCCATTATCACCCCATATCAAGAATTGACCGTCTGCTAAATCATTTGTGTTTGCTGGATTGGTATTAAATAATGTAGTACCATTCCCAATTAAAACTTGACTACCAGTGTTGCTACTCATAGATTGTTTTTGATGCAATCCTGAGGCATTATCACGGGCGATACCAGCTATGTTGTTAGTGTAACCAGAATTAGTACTAGCGGACCAAACTACATTACCTGATGAATTCAAGTAGTCAAAAGTACCGGTAGTAAAATTGACACTACGTAATGTTGTTCCATATTTTAAAGCTAAGTAACTATCAATTCTATTTTGTTCAGCTGGGGTAATCTGTCTTGAGTAGTAAATAAATTCACCAATATTACCGTTATATGCCGTACCATAATCGCTATCACCACCCACTCTGTAAATATTGTCTGCAAATGTTATATTTCCGACATTATTGAAAGATTGAGTAAAACCGTTGTATCTTGTATTTACAAGCAAATTAGCAGCAGTACTACCCAAACCATTTTGCCATGCTGCCCCAACAATATTAGGTATGTTAATATCAATATTGTTTGATAGTATTGAATTTGCGCCTTGAAAAAAAACGTATTGGTTAGTACCAAAGGAGTAAACTCCAGGATAATTCATAACATCTCCAAAACCCATTATCCCTGAATCAAGAGTGGTACTAGCTTGTTTAGAAGCAAAATACAAAGTTCCCTGTGATTTTGCAGTAGCGGGCCCAGAAAACAAATAAGACATATATTGTTTTGTTCCTGTATTAAAAAACCTTACAGTTGGGTTAAAATTTAATAAAACATTTGGTGTGTAAGTTGGTCTTGCAGCAGCGGTTGCTTGTGAAAGATTTACACCGTTATTATTAAAATCATTCCATTGTTGAATAGTACTTCCATCAACTGCTGGTGTTGTTCCAGCATTGGAAAACACTCCCACATCTGCTCTATGCCAAGCAGCTAAACCACTTGTAACACCACCTGGAGCTTGAGCAAAGGTAAAAACTGAAAATAAGAGAACCATAAATAAATACGATAATCGATGTCGTAAATAATTGGTATTCAGTTTTAAATTAAAAATAATTTTGTTTTTCATTGTTAAAAAATTTAATTAATATTTTGATTAAAAATTAAAAAGCTTTTACTTGCCTAATTCTAATGTAGGCTTTTGAACCATTGCATGTACCGCCTGGGCAAGTAGAAACATTTACAGTGGCTGGTACAGGGTTTTGAACTGCAATGGACATTTCTAGTTGATAAAATGTTTTATCATTTGGATCTGCAGATGACCAGTTGACATACTGTATTTCTGGCAAATTGCTGTAGTAAACGCCAGGATCACCCCAATTTGTAAAATTAGAAGCATTTTGCACCGTTGCTGTAACAAGTGCACTACTACCTGCATATTGCCCAACCCAGGCATTTCGAGTCATTCTCACTTGATTATTCGCAGCGGTTCCGCTAACAGCACCATTCCAAATCGTGTAAGTATTCTGTATAATGTCTATATCTGAAGTACCAGCGGTGTTGTACCTTAGCTGAACATTTGTTTCTGGATATGTACCGCCTTGGTAGATAAAAAATCGAGCAGAAAACTTTCCATCTGGAGTAGTACCAACAAATTCATAACCAACTCTTGGTGTACTAACAAGAGTCAAAGGACCTGCAAAAGCAACTTCTTTTATTTCAGCATTACTAGAATTTCCAACAACAGCTGTACAAGATTGTGCTGCTGTTAAAAAAGGAACTAAATTATTTCCTGATGCGCCTTGTATATTTATAGAAGTAGATGTAGGAGATGATACAGTAGGAGTTCCAGTTACCGAAAAGATTAATTCACCACTACCAAAATTTAGTGTACCAGCTCTCAATACAAATTGTAATCCATTTACCGTCACAGTAGCACCAGCATCATAGGTACCTCCATTGCCACCAGTGTAAGGTACTTTTAAATTTCCAACATAAGGTGTTCCACTAGTATAAGATTGTGGTTCAAGAGTAGCATTCGAACACAAAAGTGTAGCTATAGCAGGAGGAGTTAATGAAGAATTGTCAAATTTTCTCCATTCCGTTCCATTCCAAAAGTACAAACCTTGTGTAAAAATTGTTCCAATATTGTAAATGATTAAACCAACAGGCTGGTTTGAAACTAAACCATCGCCATCAGAGTTTAAATCTAAAGTGCGAGAAGTTAGATTAATTCGCGGTATTAATATCCCTTGGTTAACAGATGACACATCAAGTTTGGCATAAGCATTAGGAATTGCACTTCCAACCGCGACACTACCACTTCTACCTATATTAGAGGTAACGTCTTCACCTGTTACTGCCCAAGCATCACCATCAGCAATTCCAGACACAGGTATCCAAGCAGTACCATTCCAATAATGAAATCCTCTTGTAAAAGTACCAGAATCGGCAATCAAATACACCAATTGACCATTTACAGTACCATTTACAGATAAGGAGTTAACTCTGGGCACAAGAATTCCATCACCAGGATCAACGGTTCCTGGAGTGGTAGTATGATTTTTAGCTCTTACATCCAGAGTTGCTTCAGGTGTAACTGTAGCAATCCCAACTTGACTAAAAGAAAATTCAAATATAAATAAGAGCAGAATAGAGAGAATTGATTTTTTACACATGTTTTGCAGGGGTTGTAGGGATTAAAACACCGCAAATATATGTAGGCAGTACAAAACAGGTGAAATAAAAAAACCCTCAAAAACACGCAAAATAATTTTACGTGTTTTTGAGGGAAGTAAATGGGATTTTATTTTTACTAAGAAGAAATAAAATAAACACTGAATTTTTCTGTTAAATTTAGTTTTTTCTTTATTCTATATTTTCTGCTTTCAACAGATTTAGGAGTTGTATTTGAAATTTGAGCAATATCCTTTGTATTGAGTCCTAGTTTAGTGAGTGCACATATATAAAGTTCATTAACCGTTAAATCTTTATCATAAAATAGCTCTGAATTAAAAAAATCAGGATAAATAATTTCAAATTTTTCCAAAAACAATATGTTATTAATTTTTGCAATTTCAATAAGTTCTTCTAAATCTTTACTGTTTAAATTTTGAACCTTACTTTCCGAAGTTGTATTTAATACTTTATTAAAAACAATTTTAGAATTATGATGCTCTCTCTGATATAAAAATATTAAATTATAACTAATAACTAATAAACAGGTTAAAATTGCAGAAATATTGTGTAAATCGATATTTATGTTTATATTTTGACTAGTTTCTTTAAAATAAATTTCTGAAAAACCAAGTAATACAAAAATTAAAAAAGTGATAAGTATGATGATTAAAATTTTAATTTTATCTGTTTTTAAATCAAATATTAGAGGGATGCTAGTAATAATGGTAAACTGGAAAAAAGCATTGTTAATAATAAAATTTAAAGAGTAAGCAACTAAATAATGTAAAAAAATTTAAGTAAATAATAAAAAATAGTGCGAGAATCTTTAAATTATTAAGAGTGAAAGAAAAAAACTTAATGACAAAAATTGCTGAAAAAGTAAAAATAAATGTTGCTAAATGAATTAGACTATAAATTGATAACCCATCATATAAAAAAAATATTAAAAAGTAGTATAAATATATAAAAGATAAAAAAATTAAATATCTTCTTATATTTTTATAATAATCATTAGAGAAAATTTGAAATTTAAATCCGCTATACATACCACCCGTATTTGAATTTCAAAAATAAAACAAAAAAAGGTTCTATTAGTATAATTGTATTATGTATTTTTGATGTATTGTTTATTTTTTTCTTCATTACAAATTATCAAACACGATTTACGAATAATAAAGAGATTTTACACTCGTAAAAGCAGAAAAAAATTAAAAAAAATACAACGGCATGTTTTTGGTTACATTTCCGTTTACATCTTAAAACCCTCTAATCCATTGATAATGAAATTAAAAAAACTTTTTATATTTTTATCTATATTCATTTGTTCTTTAAGCTATTCCCAATTAAAAACTATAAAAAACAAAACCTCTTATCCATTTTGGATTAATGTTCCAGAAAAAGAAAAAATAGAAAAACAACCTGTCCTAATATTTCTTCACGGAAAAAGTTTATCAGGGACAGATTTAAATAGGGTAAGACGCTATGGTGTTTTATATGCTATGGATAAAGGCAAAAAAATTCCTGGTATTGTTATTGCTCCTCAATTAGCGAAAGGAAACTGGAATCCAGATAAAGTCTTAGAAGTTTTAGAATACGTAAAGAAAAATTATAACGTAGACGAATCTAGAATTTATGTTTGTGGCATGAGCTTAGGTGGATATGGGACATTACATTTTGCTGGAAAACATGCCGATAAAATTACTGCTGCAGTAGCTATTTGTGGTGGTGGAAATGTTAGTGATGGCTGCAAATTAGCTACTATTCCTCTTTGGATTCAACATGGCGATGTAGATTATATTGTTCCAATGTCGGAATCAAAAAAAGTAGTAGATGCTATAAAAAAATGTAATGAAAATGCCGATGTTACTTTTACCATAATAAAAGGTGGAAATCATGGTAATGTGGAACGCCTTTTCCATGAGGACGCTATATATGATTGGTTATTTAAACAGAAAAGAAACTAATCAGATTCTTTGGCTTATCTTTGCCGAATGAATATCACATTATTATCTTCACCTTTACAAGGATTTACCGATTTTAGATTTCGAAATGCTTTTCACAAATATTTTGGCGGAATTGATACATTTTATTCTCCTTATATTAAGTTAAACGGGAAATTAGTCGTAAAAGGGTCGTATGAACGTGATATTCTTCCAGAAAACAATAATACTTTAGAAGTTATTCCGCAAATTATTACCAATGATGCAGAAGAATTTTTATTCGTCGCAAAATATGTGCAGCAATTTGGTTACAAAGAATTAAATTGGAATTTAGGTTGTCCCTATCCTATGGTTGCAAAATGCGGAATGGGTTCAGGATTAATTAGCAATACTTCACAAATTGAACATATTTTAAAACGCGTTCACAATGAAACGGATATAATTGTTTCGATGAAAATGCGGATGGGTTATGAAAATCCAACTGAAATTTTAGAGGTTTTTCCTATTTTAGATCAATATCCAATTAAAAACATTGCAATTCATGCCCGAATTGGAAAACAATTATATAAGGGTGGTGTAGATTTAGAATCATTTCAAAAATGCTTAAACCATACAAAACATAAAATTTATTATAATGGAGATATTACTTCGGTAACTAAATTTAAAGAATTACAAGAACAATTTCCTTCCATCGACCATTGGATGATTGGAAGAGGTTTAATTGCCGATCCATTTCTACCGTTTATGATTAAAAACAATACAACGGAATATCCCAAAAAAAGATTTGAAATTTTCGAAGCGTTTCATGACGAAATTTACCGAGAATACGATGCGTATTTACAAGGTCCTACCCCTATTCGAATGAAAATGCTTGGCTTTTGGGAGTACTTTTCAGAATCTTTTTCTGATCCTCAAAAAACCTATAAAAAAATTAAAAAAGCAGGCAATGCTAAAAATTACGAAAAAATTGTTAAAGAAATATTTAAAAACACTAAATAACTAGTAATCAATTTTTTAATATCCCAACAACCATTATATATTCATCTAATCATTAGTCTTCATCAGTTATTAATAAAAACATAACGGTTATTAATTATCTATTTAATATTGTGTAATTTTTCAATAAATTTATATGTAATTTAATTTGCTTAAAAGCAATTATTATATAAAATTATATACTCCTTCAACTGTAGTTTTCAATTATTTGCCATAAAATAAATTTCTTCCCCCGATAAAAGTAATGAACTAAACTTTTAATTAAAGAAATAAAATTATGAAAAAAGAAGGCTCATCTAGAAAGCTAAATTTAGTATTAAATTTAATTTTCATTTTAAATTTTTTTGTTGTTTTATCTCAAAAACAGATAAGTTATCAAGGTTTTGACAGTAGTTCTGAGGATAACTGGAACTATAATTCAACTTTAAATTCTGGCTCAATTGGTGTAAATTCTTCAACCTATTTTTCATCACCAAATTCATTACGCCTAGGAGGCTCAAGCAGTAGCACACCTGACGATCCTTACATAAGCTTTGACAACGTAAACATTAGCAATTATACAAATGTAATCTTAAATCTATATTTTTCATCAAATGGAACTCCTGACGACAATGATGATTTATTTTTAGATATTTCTTACGATAATGGCGTTTCATATGCAACATCAATAAAGCTAATTGATGGAAAAACAAGTACTACATCAGATGTTTATGCGTTCAATCATGCTGCAAGTAGTGGTAATACTGTAGGATCACCCTATACATTTTCTATTCCAAATGGCAACACACAAGTTAAGATTAGAATCCGATTTGATGAATTAAATGGTTCAAATAATACCTCCGATTATTATTTCATTGACAATGTAAGTTTGTATGGAAATATTATAGGAAATCATTTAGAAATTCTTGGAACTAACAATAATGTAATACCACATAATGCCTCAGCTACCTCTAATTATGGAAGTGACTTTGGTGAAACTCAAATAATCTCTGATCCTGTATTGAGAACTTTTAGTGTTAAAAATATTGGTTCAAACACAATTAACTTAACAGGAACTCCAATCATACAAATAAATGGAAGTTCTGATTTTACAGTTATACAAAACCCGAATAGCAGTATAAATATCAACAATTCTAGTACTTTTCAAATACAATTTAATCCAAGCTCTATTGGAACTAAAACTGCACAAATATCTATTGCAAGTAACAGCGATGATGTAAGTCCGTTTTTGTTTGACATTACAGGAAAAGGAATTCAAACTTTTTATGATAGTGACAATGATGGAATTTTTGACAATATTGACATAGATGATGATAATGATGGAATTAAAGACAATATTGAAGAGTCAAATTGCAATTCCTTAAATGGAAATAAAGTAAATTAACCCGTAGTGCATTATAAAAAAAGTTGCTCAAAACACTAAAAATTAGT
>NZ_CALBSN010000005.1 GCF_937967675.1 uncultured Flavobacterium sp.
AATTTTCTGCTGACAAAGGGAATAAGGTTGCCTCTCTTGAAGTAAGTGAAGAAAAAAGAAAAGAGAAAGAGGCGCTTAAGCGTGAACTTGAAAAAGAACAAGAGGCAAAACGTTTGCAGGAAGAAGAGCGTCAAAGACAAGAAATTATCAAAGCAAAAGCTGTTTTATCTGGGCCGAAAGCTATTGGTAAAATCGATTTAGATCCTAAAAAACTAGAAGTTAAATCTGAAAAACCAATTTCTGAAGAGAAGCCTGTTGGAGCTATAGAAAAAGTAGTGGAAGAAAAAGTTTCAGAACCTGTTAAAGCTGAAATTAAAGAAGCACCTCAAGTGATTAATAAGCCTGAAATTGTCAAATCAGTTAAAGAAGTAGAGGTTAAATCTGAAACTTCAACTGATGAAGCAGTTGAGGAAAAAATCGAAACACAATATCAAAAATTGTCTGGAGCTACTTTTACAGGTCAAAAAATTGATCTATCTCAATTTGAAAAACCTAAAAAGAAAAAAGAAGATTCTAAGAAAGATTTCAAAAAACCAGGAACACCTCAAGCTCAAAATGCTGGTGGTGCTAATGCGGCAAATAATAACAAAAACAAACGTAAGCGTATTGTTAAACCAGGTACGCCTGGAGCTCCTGGCGCAAATAATAACGCCGGAGGACCTAAAAAAGAATTTGTTAAAGGAGGGGCAGCTGGTGGTTTTAATAAAGGTAAGAAGCCAATTATTCAAAAGGTAGAGCCTTCGGAAGAAGATGTTAAAAATCAAATTAAAGAAACGCTTGAAAGACTTCAAGGAAAAGGTAATAAATCAAAATCAGCTAAATATCGTAGAGATAAAAGAGATTCTCACCGTCAACGCGTTGATGATGAATTGCAAGCACAAGAAGAAGGAAGCAAAACATTAAAAGTAACAGAGTTTGTTACTGTTGGAGAAATTGCAGCTTTAATGGATGTGCCAATTACTAAGGTAATCGGAACTTGTATGTCATTAGGAATAATGGTTACCATGAACCAACGTTTAGATGCAGAAACTTTATCTATTGTGGCAGATGAATTTGGTTATGAAGTAGAATTCATAACAACAGATATTGAAGAAGCTGCAGAAGTAGTTCAAGACAATCCAGAAGATTTAGTTCATAGAGCACCAATTGTTACTGTAATGGGTCACGTTGATCACGGTAAAACCTCTTTACTAGATTACATTCGTAAAGCAAACGTTATTGCGGGTGAATCTGGAGGAATTACACAGCACATTGGAGCATATGGAGTAATTTTAGAAAATGGCGAAAAAATCACATTCTTAGATACACCAGGTCACGAGGCGTTTACCGCAATGCGTGCACGTGGAGCTCAAGTTACCGATATTGCTATTATTGTAATTGCTGCGGATGATGATATCATGCCACAAACAAAAGAAGCAATCAGTCACGCACAAGCGGCTGGTGTTCCAATGATTTTTGCTATTAATAAAGTAGATAAGCCAGCAGCTAATCCAGAAAAAATTAAAGAGCAATTAGCTGGAATGAATTTATTAGTTGAAGATTGGGGTGGAAAATACCAATCACACGATATTTCGGCTAAACAAGGAACAGGTGTTTCAGAATTATTAGAAAAAGTGTTATTAGAAGCAGAAGTTTTAGAACTTACTGCAAATCCAAAAAAACCTGCGCTTGGAACAGTTGTTGAAGCTCAGTTAGATAAAGGAAAAGGATATGTTTCTACTATTTTAGTACAAGCAGGAACACTTCGTATTGGAGATTATGTGTTGGCTGGAAAAAATCATGGTAAAATTAGAGCCATGTTTGATGAAAGAGGTCACCAAATTAAAGAAGCGGGCCCATCTACTCCAGTATCAGTATTAGGTTTAGACGGTGCGCCAACAGCAGGGGATAAGTTTAATGTATATGAAGACGAAAGAGAAGCTAAACAAATTGCTGCAAAACGTACTCAAATGCAACGCGAACAGTCTGCAAGAACTAAAAAACATACAACACTTGCTGAACTTGGTCGACGTATTGCTCTTGGTCAGTTTAAAGAATTAAATATTATTATAAAAGGTGATGTGGATGGTTCTGTTGAAGCATTAGCTGATTCGTTTTCAAAATTATCTACTGAAGAAATTGAGATTAAAATCATTCATAAAGGAGTTGGTGCAATTACCGAATCCGATGTATTGTTAGCTTCTGCTTCTGATGCGATTATTATTGGATTTAATGTTCGTCCACAAGGAAATGCGAAACAATTAGCTGAAAAAGAGGAAATCGATATCCGTAACTATTCAATTATTTACGATGCAATTGATGACTTAAAAGATGCAATGGAAGGAATGTTATCTCCAGAAATGAAAGAAGAGATTACAGGCACTGCAGAAATTAGAGAATTATTTAAAGTATCTAAAGTAGGAACAATTGCTGGATGTATGGTTACTGATGGTAAGATTTTTAGAAATTCTAAGATTCGTTTAATTAGAGAAGGTGTTGTAATTTACACAGGTGAATTAGCAACTTTAAAACGTTTCAAAGATGATGTTAAAGAAGTTTCTAAAGGATATGATTGTGGTATGCAGATTAAAAATTACAACGATATTCGTGAGTATGATTTAATTGAAGGATTCCATGAAGTGGAAGTAAAGAAAAAATTGAAATAATTTTCATTCATACAATAAAAAAGGCCATTCATTGAATGGCCTTTTTTATTGTATGAAATTATTAGTTTGAAGGTTTGATAATTAAAGCGGACGGGTATTTTTTTCTAATTTCTATCATCGCACGTTCTACCTCTATTCGTGATTTAAAATTTCCAATCCAAACTTTATAGTTTGGGCTATTAAATATAATAGTTCCGTCTAAGTCTTTGAATTCTTTTTTAAATTCTTGTAACTTCTTTTTTGATTCTTCGCTATTTCCATAAAAAATTTGAATTTTATAGCCTTCATTCAAGAATAAACTAGTGTTAAGTTTTCTCTTTTCTTTTAATAATTGATCAATCTTGGGATCAATAGTAGTGGTTATTTTACTGTCTTGTGCAACTGTTTTTACACAAAAAAAAGTTGATAGGATAAAGAAGTACAATAAGTTATGTTTCGATCTATTTTTCATAATCAAATAATTATTATACAAAAATACAATTATAGACGAGAATCATGCGCTTGATTATTATTTAGAACAAATATAAATTACATTTTAAGATAAAATTAAGGTTTTAATAATAGTTCGAATATTGTATTTTTGTCGGAGTTTTGAAAAAATAACGTGTTGTTTTTAGATAAGGTATATCTAAAAGTATACCAAATTAAGTCGATAATCATTTTAAATATGAAAAAGGTGGGTAACCATAAATCGTTTTCAAAGATTTTCTTCAGTGTAGCATTCGTGCTAGTAACTTCTTTATCTGCATTCTCTCAGGATGCAGCAAAGGGTAAAGAATTATTTAATACCAATTGTGCAGCATGTCATAAATTAGACGCAAAAGCTACGGGTCCAGCACTTCGTGGAGTTGAGGCTAAGTATGATAAAGAATGGTTGTATAAGTGGGTAAAGAATAGTGGGGAATTAATCAAGTCAGGAGATGCGCAAGCTGTAAAAGTTTTTGAAGAGAACAACAAAGTTCCAATGACAGCATTTCCACAATTGTCAAATGAGGATATTGACAATATTATAGCTTACACTTCTGAGCCTGCTCCTGCTGCACCTACTGCGGTTCCTGGTGCTGCCCCAGTTGCTGGTGATGCTACTGCGGCTGATTCAGGTGTTTCTAATAATGTTATATTAGGAGTGCTTTCATTAGTGATGATGATGTTAGTTGTAATGTTGTTCTTGGTGAACAATATGTTGACTAAAATCGCTGGTGCTAAAGGGTTAGAGGTGGCTCAAAAAGATCGTTCAATTATGAATATCTTTAAAGCGTATGCAAAAAATCAGTTCTTAGTGTTGGTTTCTGCAATCTTGTTATTGTTGGTTTCTGCTTATTTTGCATACGGATGGATGATGCAGATTGGTGTAGATCAAGGATATGAGCCAGTGCAACCAATTCATTATTCACACAGAATTCACGCTGGTGATAACGGAATTGATTGTAAATACTGTCACTCTGCGGCAAGAGTTAGTAAGCATTCTAATATCCCTTCGTTAAATGTTTGTATGAACTGTCACAAAAACATCAGTGAAGTAGCTGAAACTACAGCAACTGAAGAGCATTCAAAAGCATTTTACGATGGTGAAATTGCTAAATTATATGATGCTGTAGGATGGGATAAGTCATTACAAAAATACACAGGAAAAACTAAACCAGTTAAATGGGTTAGAATTCATAATTTACCAGATCACGTTTATTTCAATCACTCACAACACGTAACTGTTGCTGGTGTTGAGTGTCAAACTTGTCACGGCCCTGTTCAGGAAATGGAAATCATGAAACAACATGCTCCGTTAACAATGGGATGGTGTATCAACTGTCACAGAGAAACAAATGTGAAAGTAGAAGATAATGCTTACTACAAGAAAATTCATGAAGAACTTTCTAAAAAATACGGAGTATCTCAGTTAACTGCGGCTCAAATGGGAGGTTTAGAATGTGGTAAATGTCACTATTAATAAAAATAATTTAAGAAGCTAATATACTATACAATGGCATCAAACAAAAAATACTGGAAAAGTGTTGAAGAGCTAAACGAAAATAGCTCTATTGTTGAGACGCTAAGAAACAACGAGTTTGTGGAACCAATTCCGGTTGACCAATTCTTAGGAGATAAAGAATCTTTATCTGCTTCGTCAACTACTCGTCGTGACTTTTTAAAATATGTTGGATTTAGCACAGCTGCTGCTTCATTAGCGGCTTGTGAAGGTCCTGTAGTAAAGTCAATTCCTTACGTAGTTCAACCAGAAGAAATTATTCCTGGTGTTGCTGATTATTATGCAACAACAATGGCTGATGGTTTTGATTTTGCTAATATTTTAATCAAAACTCGTGAGGGTCGTCCTATTAAAGTAGAGAACAATAATTTAGAAGGAGCAAAAACTGGAGCAAATGCAAGAGTTCATGCTTCTGTTCTTTCATTATACGATAGTTTACGTTTAAAACAACCTAAAATTGCTGGTAAAGATGCAACTTGGGCTGACGTAAACACTAAGGTTAAAGCTAGTTTAGAAGATGCTAAAGCAAAAGGTGGAAATGTTGTAGTGTTAACAAATACTATGGCAAGTCCTTCAACTGATGCTTTAATCGCTTCTTTAGTTGCTAAATATCCAACAACTAAACATGTTGTTTATGATGCAGTTTCTGAATCAAACGCTTTAGATGCTTTTCAAGCGGTTTATGGTGTAAGAGCTTTAGCTAATTATGATTTTTCAAAAGCAGACGTTATCGTTTCTGTTGGTGCAGATTTCTTAGGAGATTGGCAAGGAGGAGGTTTTGATGCAGGATATGCTCAAGGTCGTATTCCTAAAAACGGAATGATGTCTAAACATATTCAAATTGAAGCTAACATGTCTTTAGCTGGTGCTAATGCAGATGTTAGAATTCCAATGACAGTTGCGCAACAAAAACAAGCTTTGGCTGATTTATATTATGCTGTTGTTAATGGTGCTCAACCTAAAAATGCTCAAATTGCTAAAGCAGCTAAACAACTTAAAGATGCTAAAAACAAAGGTGTAGTTGTTACTGGTTTAGATGATGTAAATGCACAATTAGTAGTTTTAGCTATTAATAATGCGATACAATCTGCAGCTTTCAACCCTTCTGATGCTATTCTTACTAGAAAAGGTGATGCAAAAGCGGTTGCTCAATTAGTAGCAGATATGAAAGCTGGAAAAGTTCATACGTTAATTATGAACGGTGTTAATCCAGCTTACACTTTAGCTAATTCAAAAGATTTCGTTGCGGCTTTAAAATCAGTTAAACTTTCAGTTGCTTTCTCAATGAAAGAAGATGAAACTTCAACTTTGACTACAATTGCTGCTGCGGCTCCACATTATTTAGAGTCTTGGGGTGATGTTGCAATTACTAGAAGTAACTACAGCATTATGCAACCAACGATTCGTCCTTTATTCAATACAAAACAGTTCCAAGAAGCTTTATTAACTTGGACAGACAATACAGTTGCTTATTATGATTTCTTAAAATCTTTCTCTGCTACTTCTTTAGCTGGAAAATCTTGGAATCAAGCAGTTCATGATGGTTTTGTTGCTTCTGTAGCAAGTCCATTAACTGCAGCTTCTGCTGATTATGCTTCGGCAGCTTCGGCTTTAGCTCAAGCAAAATCTTCTAATTTCGATTTAGTATTATATACTAAAGTTGGAATGGGAGATGGACAACAAGCAAACAATCCTTGGTTACAAGAATTCCCTGATCCTATTACAAGAGTATCTTGGGATAACTACGTAACTATGTCTAAAGCAGATGCTGAAGCAAACGGATTTAAAAACTGGAATGTAGCTAATGGAGGTTTAAACGGAAGTTATGCGACTATCAAAGTAGGAAATGCTACTTTAGAAAATGTACCAGTTATTATTCAACCAGGTCAAGCAAAAGGAACTTTAGGTTTAGCTTTTGGATATGGTAAAAAATTAGGATTAAAAGAAGAGATGCAAGTAGGTGTTAATGCTTACGCTTTATACGCTAACTTAAACTCGAATCAATCTGCTACTATTACTGTTGCTGATGGTGAGCATGAATTTGCTTGTGTTCAGTTACAAAAAACATTAATGGGTAGAGGTGATATTATAAAAGAAACTACATTAGAAGTTTTCAATACTAAAGATGCTAAAGTTTGGAATCCAGTTCCAATGGTATCATTAGATCACAAACCAACAGCTGCTACAGAAGTTGACTTATGGGATTCTTTTGACAGAAGCGTTGGACACCACTTTAACTTATCTATTGATTTAAACGCTTGTACAGGATGTGGAGCATGTGTTATTGCATGTCACGCTGAAAATAATGTGCCAGTTGTAGGTAAAGCAGAAGTTAGAAGAAGTAGAGATATGCACTGGTTGCGTATTGATAGATATTATTCTTCTAAAGAAACGTTTGCTGGTGATATTGAATTAAAAGAGTCTGCTAGTGGATTAATGAATTCTATCGATACTTTCTCAAGTATGGAAGACCCTTCAGAAAATCCTCAAATAGCTTTCCAACCTGTAATGTGTCAGCACTGTAATCACGCTCCTTGTGAGACAGTATGTCCAGTAGCTGCAACATCGCATGGTAGAGAAGGTCAAAACCACATGGCATACAACAGATGTGTTGGTACTCGTTACTGTGCTAACAACTGTCCATATAAAGTAAGACGTTTCAACTGGTTCTTGTATAACAAAAACAGCGAGTTTGATTATCATATGAATGATGATTTAGGTCGTATGGTTATCAACCCAGATGTAAATGTACGTTCTCGTGGAGTTATGGAGAAATGTTCTATGTGTATCCAAATGACTCAAGCAGTTAAATTAAAAGCAAAACGTGAAGGTAGAGCAGTAGGTAAGGATGAATTCCAAACAGCTTGTTCTGCAGCTTGTTCAAGTGGTGCTATGAAATTTGGAGATATCAATGATTCAGAATCAGATGTTGCTAAATTAGTAGAATCTGATAGAATGTATCATTTATTAGAGCACATCGGAACAAAGCCAAACGTTATGTACCACGTGAAAGTTAGAAACGATAAATAAGTATTAATTAAAGAAACAATATAAAGGATTATGTCGTCTCATTACGAAGCACCCATTAGAAAACCT
>NZ_CALBSN010000006.1 GCF_937967675.1 uncultured Flavobacterium sp.
CTTACATTTTGAACGGAAAACACGTGAGTGAAATGCAAGACGATGAATTGGCAGGCATTCGTAACAAAGAAATTGGATTTGTTTTTCAAACGTTCAACTTAATGCCAAGAACAACGGCTTTGGACAATGTAGCTTTACCAATGGTTTATGCTGGTCATTCTAAATCGGAACGAGTTGAAAGAGCTACCGAAGTATTGACACAAGTAGGACTTCAAGACCGTATGGATCACAAACCGAATCAGTTATCGGGTGGTCAGCGTCAGCGTGTGGCGGTTGCGAGAGCTTTGGTTAACAAACCTTCTATCATTTTAGCCGATGAGCCAACTGGAAACTTAGACAGTAAAACTTCAGTGGAAATCATGAATTTATTCAACGAAATTCACGCCAACGGGAATACGGTAATCTTAGTAACTCACGAAGAAGACATTGCCGCTTATGCCCATAGAATCATCCGTTTACGAGACGGACTTATTGAGAGTGATTCACAAAATCCGAATATTAAAAAATAAGCAAAATAAAATATTTTAAAACCTGTCTCGATTTTGAATCCTGACAGGTTTTTTCTTGAAATCCTTTCCAAATTATTACCTTTGCTCAAAATTGCCAAAATGACTTTTTCCGACTACTCTAAAGAATTTTCACAAAACTTAAAACTCGCCTACCCTATTATTTTAGGAATGTTAGGTCATACCGTTGTGGGAATTGTGGATAATATTATGGTGGGAAAATTAGGTCCAACCGAATTAGCAGCTGTATCATTAGGAAATAGTTTTGTATTCATTGCGATGTCATTAGGTATTGGATTTTCAACTGCAATTACACCTTTAGTAGCGGAATCAGATGGAAAAAATGATGTGGCTGGAGGTCGTTCTGCTTTTCATCATGGCTTGTATTTGTGTACGATTTTAGGTGTTGCTTTATTTACTTTGATTTTCTTTTCAAAACCACTTATTGCTTACATGGGCCAACCCGAAGCTGTGGTAGAAATGGCAAAACCCTATTTAGACATCGTTGGTTTTTCGTTGATTCCGTTAATTATGTATCAAGCGTACAAACAGTTTGCTGATGGTTTGAGCGAAACTAAATATTCCATGTGGGCAACCATTATTGGAAATATTACCAATGTAGTGATTAACTATTTTCTAATTTACGGAATTTGGATTTTCCCAAAATGGGGCATCGTTGGAGCAGCTGTAGGAACTATCGCTTCACGTTTTGTGATGTTAGGTTTTATGCACTACATGATGAATTTAAAACCGAAATTCCATCCCTATTTTAAAGGATTTAGTTTGAAAGAAATTAAGAAGGAAGTCAACCAAAAAATCATTAAAATTGGAATGCCTTCTGCCATGCAAATGTTCTTTGAAGTTGCTTTATTTACAGGAGCCATTTGGTTATGTGGAATGATTGGAACAACTAGTCAAGCAGCGAATCAAATTGCGTTGAGTTTGGCTTCATTAACCTTTATGTTTGCTATGGGATTAAGCGTTACAGCTATGATTCGTATTGGAAACCAAAAAGGATTAGAAGATTATGTTACCTTACGAAAAGTAGCAATTTCTATCTTCTTACTAACGATAATTATCGAAGTGGTTTTTGCCTTATTATTTGTGTTATTACATACGATTTTACCCTATATTTTCGTGGATATCCACGATGTAAAAAATCTAACCGAAAACTTAGAAGTAATCGCAATTTCGGCGAATTTACTTTTAGTAGCGGCTGTTTTTCAAATTTCCGATGGTTTGCAAGTGGTGGTTTTAGGTGCGCTTCGTGGATTGCAAGATGCAAAAATTCCAATGTATATAACGTTTGTTGCTTATTGGGTAATTGGATTTCCAATATCCATTTACTTAGGATTAGAAACCGAATTAAAAGCCGTTGGTGTTTGGATTGGACTTTTAGCTGGATTAACAGCTGCCGCATTATTTTTGTATATTCGCTTTAATTATTTGACTAAAAAACTGGTTCAAGGGCAAACTCAGGAACAAGTTCAATTACAATAAAAAGAAGAAATTAAAATCATAAAAACATGAACTTACCAAAATTTGTTATCGGAGATAATACCGATTTTCCAGAAGATATTTTCGTAATCCATTTAGAATATCCAAGATTCGTAATCAACTTAAAAGATGACGAAGTAGAATTTTTAGAAGACATCGAAGAAGAAGACGAAAAAGAATTGGAATCAGAAATGGAACATTTAATTACCATTGCTGGAGAATTCTACGATAGAGAAATTGAACGCTACGAGCAAGAATAGTGTTCAGTCCCGATAGCTATCGGGAGTAAAAAGTGTTCAGTTTTAGAATAAAACTAATTACTAATCATTTTTCACTAATTACTCTTTATTAAAATACTGTTCCAACAAATGCATAGCCGCTGCAAAAGGTGAAATTTCATTATTTTGCACGGCTTTTTTGTTTTCTTCTAGTAGTTGAATGATATTCGGATGATTGTAAAAGTGAGATTTCAATTGTTCATTAATCGTTTCCATCATCCAAAATTGATTTTGATTTTGGCGTTTTTCTTCAAAATAATGATTTGCTTTTACCAATTCAAAATACTCGGAAATAATTTCCCAAATCGCATCAACTCCTGTTTGTTCGTAAGCACTACAAGTCGTTACTTTAGGAATCCAACCCGAAGATTTAGCTGGAAATAAATGTAAAGCTCTATTGAATTCAGTTTTTGCTAATTTGGCTTTCGCAATATTATCACCATCCGCTTTATTGATTACGATGGTATCCGCCATTTCCATGATGCCACGTTTGATACCTTGTAATTCATCACCAGCGCCTGAAATTTTCAACAACAAAAAGAAATCCACCATACTGTGAACAGCGGTTTCGCTTTGCCCTACTCCAACGGTTTCAATAATAATCGTATCAAAACCACAAGCTTCACAAAGAATGATAGTTTCACGAGTCTTTCTGGCAACGCCACCTAAAGTATCGCCCGAAGCACTTGGTCGGATATAAGCATTTTCATCTTTTACCAATTCTTCCATTCGGGTTTTATCGCCCAAAATACTTCCGT
>NZ_CALBSN010000007.1 GCF_937967675.1 uncultured Flavobacterium sp.
TAGAGCATCTGACTGTTAATCAGAGGGTCCTTGGTTCGAGCCCAAGAGGGGGAGCTTAAAAAAAAGCACTTACGATAAGTAAGTGCTTTTTTTGTTTAAAATCTTATTGATAAAATACTTTATCACATTTTAAACAGTTGGTTAGAGCATCTGACTGTTAATCAGAGTCCCGATAGCTATCGGGATTGGTTCGAGCCCATTGCTTGTCCCGATTACTATCGGGAAGGGGGAGCAACAAAAAACCGATACAATTTGTATCGGTTTTTTTATTTTAATCTCGTCTCAACCAACCCGTAACGCTCAATCGAGGTTTGTGGCTTTCTAAAACTTCATGAACCAATTCATTACTTTTAAAGAAAACTGTTTTTCTGTTGGTTGGCGCTATTTTTTGAGCTACATCGCCGTCGTAAATACACAATTCGCCACCATCTTCAGGTTGCCAATTTTCATTCAAATAGGTAATCATCGAAAACTGTCTGCTCGAATTATCTTGGAATTGATCTAAATGTTTTCTGTAAAAACTACCTTTATCAAACAAGGCAAAATGAAATTCATATCCGGTAATTCCAGTATAACAACTGCGGTTCAAATAGGATACAAAAGCATCCACTTGATCTAAAAAAGCATTTTCATGTTCGTTATTGTTCGCTCTATCTAACCAATAAATCGCATCGCTTCGTATTGCCGAATTTTGAGTCAATTTTGCGGCATTTCCTATTCCAGCAGCTTTTAGTAAATTTTGTTCTTTCAATTCAAACAATCTCTTTACCAAATGTTGCGCTAATTCTTCCGATACAAAATGTTCCACAATGCCCACTTTCGAATCCAAATAACTCGAAATTAAGGTTTCAAAACAATCTTCCATTTTATTTACGTTGTAAAATATCGTACAAAGATATCATTTCCTTTTTTAATTTGGGCGTTCCCACAAGGGTCGGGCTTTCCGTTACAATCTTTGTTTATAAAATTGGGCAATTTTACAAACAAATGATTTCCACTGCAATCCCTAACGCGGACCTCGTTTTCAATTAAAATTAGTATTTTTACAAAAACCTTTCAGCATGCAACATCTTTTAAAAGTTTCAGAAAACACGCAGCTTTCTTGGTGTAATTTGAGTATTCAAAATCGAGTTTCTTTTTTGCCACAATTAGCTAAACTACTTTTAGAAAACAAAGAAGAATATGCTAATTGTATAACTACCGAAATGCATAAACCTATTTCGCAAGCTATCGCTGAGGTTGAAAAATGTGCTCTTTTATGTAATTACTATTATGAAAATGCCGAAACCTTTTTAGCAACGAAACATATAAAAACCGAAGCTTCTGAAAGTTTTGTTACCTACGAACCTTTGGGTGTGATTTTAGGTGTAATGCCTTGGAATTTCCCCTTTTGGCAAGTATTCCGATTTGCTGTTCCAACACTAATTGCAGGAAATACAGTTTTAGTAAAACACGCAAGCAATGTTCCTAAATCAGCCCAATTAATTCAAGAAATATTTGAGCAAGCTGGTTTTCCAAAAGGTTGTTATCAAGATTTACCAATTCCAAGTAGCAAAGTAGCCAATATCATCGCAAATCCAATCATTAAAGCCGTTTCATTAACCGGAAGCGAACAAGCAGGAATTGCAGTTGCTACAGAAGCTGGAAAACATTTAAAAAAGTGCGTTTTAGAATTAGGTGGAAGTAATGCTTTCGTCATTTTAGAAGATGCAAATCTAGAAAAAGCAGTAGCAACAGCTGTCAATGCCCGAATGCAAAATGCAGGCCAAAGTTGTATTGCAGCTAAGCGATTTTTAGTTCACGAAAATATTGCAGATGCGTTTGTCGATAAATTCAAAGTTGCCATTAAAAACTTAAAAACTGGAAATCCGTTAGATAAAGAAACCCAAATTGGGTCGCTAGCACGTGTTGATTTAGCCGAGGAATTAGAAGTTCAAGTTCAAAAATCTATTGAAATGGGAGCTAAGCTAGTCGTTGGTGGAAATAGAAAAGACGCTTTCTATGAACCTACAATTTTAACAAACATAACAACAGAAATGCCCGTTTTTAATGAAGAAACATTCGGTCCTGTGGCCGCCATCATAACTTTCAAAACCCTTGAAGAAGCCATTGAATTAAGTAATCAATCGGAATTTGGTTTAGGCGTTTCTATTTTTACTCAAAACATTGATTTCATCAAAACCAAGATTTCAGTCTTTAACGAGGGCGCCGTTTTTATCAACGAAATGGTGAAATCAGACCCAAGATTACCATTCGGCGGTATCAAAAAATCAGGCTACGGAAGAGAATTAGCTGAAGATGGCATTAAAGAATTTGTAAATGTAAAAACAGTTGTAATTAATATTTTTTAATATGAAGAAACTAACCATCTTACTTTTAGCAACACTCGTTTTCTCTTGTAAACCATGCGAAGAGAAACTACAATCAGAAAAACAAAACATCACTACTATTTTAGACAATTGGCATAAAGCGGCTGCGGCTGCAAATTACGAAGCGTATTTTGGAGTAATGTCAGATGAATCTATTTATATTGGTACAGACGCTACTGAAAATTGGAACAAAAAGCAATTTCAAGCTTTTGCAAAACCTTATTTCGATAAAGGAAAAGCTTGGAATTTTAAAGCAATTGAACGTAATATTTACTTTAGTGAAAACGGAAAAACGGTTTGGTTTGATGAATTGTTAAGTACACAAATGAAAATTTGTCGCGGTTCAGGTGTTTTGGTTCAAGAAAACGGACAATGGAAAATAAAACATTACGTGCTTTCGATGACGGTTCCAAATGACAATGTGGATGAAGTTGTAAAAATAAAATCAATAATTGAAGACAAAATTCTTTCCGAAAAGAAGTGAAAATAAACATAAGTAATAGTTAATCCCAAGATAATTTGTCTTGGGATTTTTTATGTCCAAATGTTAAAAATTCAATTTTTTTATGTTTGAAAAAACCAATGAGAAATTGTTTACGTAAATGCAACTAAACAAAAATCTCAAACGTTATGAAAAGGAATAAAAAAATCAAAATTGCTTTAGGAAGTATCTTCGGAATCTTTCTGATTTTATTTGTTGTTTTGGTAGTTCACATCGCAACTGCTAAGCCTTTAGTCGTAGATAACGCTACTTTACAAATTAGCCGAATTGACTTCAAAGAACCTATAGATTCACTCAAAGCAAAAGAAATTCATCGTAATTTAAAATCTATTCCAGGAGTCAAAACCGATAGGTTAAATAAAGAAACTGGTGTTTTAGTTTTCTTTCACGATATCAAAGTGGCTGATTCGAAAACTATTTACAATAAACTTATGGCTATGGGTAATTACAAAGCAGAGCGTTTTGTTTTGCCAAAAGAATTAGAAAACAAAAAAGCTTGTCCAGTTATGTCTGAAGATAGCTTCAGCTATAAATTTTCAAGAGGAATCCAACGAATTTTTAATTAATTTTCAAATACTATTACTATGAAAAATTTTTCAAAAGTAGCCTTATTGGCTTTATTTATTGCTTCGGGTAGCTTTTTAACATCATGTAGTGATGATGATTCTGCTGCACCACAAACGTTATATCAAAAATTAGGAGGAACTACAATGGTTGCTGATCCTAATAATCCAGGTCAAATGATTGAACAGGGACGTTTAAGTTATCGTTCGGTTGTTGATTCTACAATTACTTTAATTGTTTCCGATATTGTAGTTGGAGCTCCAGGTAATTTAGGAGAACACTTTGCACCAGTAATTTCAGAAGCTTTAAGCGGAAATACTACTAACGTAGCTATTTTGAGTGACAATTTGACGGATTTCTTTTCAGCAAATACAGGCGGTGGTGCTACTAATACCTACACAGGTTTAAATATGGTGGCAGCTCATGATCCAGCTCAAAATCCTAGAATGGGAAAAAAATCAAATAATGCAGAATACGATAAATTTATCGGATATGTTGGAGCAGCGGCAGGTTTAAATGGCGTAACTGATCCAGCACTTATAAATGAAGTTGTGGCAGTGTTAGAATCATTGAGAGCTCCTATCGTTCAGGAGTAAGTTTGTTTTTTGTTTTAATGGAAAACGTCCCGATATTTCGGGACGTTTTTTTTATTTATTGTAAACGTGTTCTTTTAAATTTTTGAACATATCCACTGTCATGTTTTCTAAATTGAAATCGTTTTTCCAACCCCAATCTTCTCTTGCAGAAGTATCATCAATACTAGCAGGCCAACTATCTGCGATTTTCTGACGGAAATCAGGTTCGTAGCTTAATTCGAAATTTGGATAATGTTTTTTGATTTCCTCTCCAATTTGTTTCGGAGTAAAACTCATGGCTGCTAAATTGTAAGCAGAACGAATTTTTACTTGTTCCGCTGGAGCTTGCATAATTCCTATTGTTGCTTTAATCGCATCATCCATATACATCATTGGTAATTCTGAATTCTCAGATAAGAAACTCGTAAATTTCCCATCGGTAATTGCTTTATGATAAATATCTACTGCGTAATCTGTAGTTCCGCCACCTGCTTCGGTACTCCAACTAATTAAACCGGGATAACGAATGCTTCTTACATCTACACCATATTGTTTGTGGTAATATTCACACCATCGTTCTCCTGTTTGTTTCGAAATTCCATAAACCGTTGAAGGTTCCATAACGGTGTATTGAGGTGTATTGTGTCTAGGAGTTGTAGGTCCAAAAACCGCAATACTCGAAGGCCAAAAAATCTTTTTAATTTTTCCTGCTTTGGCTAAATTTAAAACATGAAACAACGAATTCATATTCA
>NZ_CALBSN010000008.1 GCF_937967675.1 uncultured Flavobacterium sp.
TACTGTTTAGCGATTTGATTTCTACGGTAATTTTTTTGGTTGGTAATTGCAAAGATGCTTTTCCAAAACCCGTCATGGAGTGTATCATATTTTTTATAAAAATGTCTTCAAAGATAAGAAAAAGTTTTCAGTCACAGTCGCAGTTTTCAGTCCTATACTGTGACTGTCAACCGAGACTGTCTACTTTTTCTGGGTTACCAAATAAACGCCAACAAATATCAACACAGCTGAAATCAATTTCACTAAACTTAAATCGTCTTTACCTAAACTCACGGCGAAAATAGTAGCGAAAAGGGGTTGTAAATAGATGAAAACCGCAACGGTTGTAGGTTTTAGTTCTCGCATGGAAACTAAATTCAGCAAATAGGTTAAGAAAGTCGAAAACACGACTACAAAACCAATTTTCCAGCTGATATCTGTTGACAAATTAGCGAAATCTATAGCTTGAAATTCGCCCCAACCAAAAGGCAACACCATCAAAAAACCAAAAGTATAAATCCATTTCACGAAGGTGAAGGCGTTGTATTTATCCATTAATTTTTTCACGATGATGAGGTAAAATCCGTAGGAAACGGCATTTACAAAAACCAATAAATTTCCTAAAGATGCGTTTGTTGCGTTTACCAATGATTTTCCGTAAAGAATCAACGTTATCGTTCCGGCTAATCCTAAAATGATTCCTAAAACTTTTCGGTTTTCCATTCGTTCTTTCATGATGAAAGCGGATAAAACTAGGACAATCATAGGTGTGGTAACCATTAAAACGGCTCCCATAATGGGCGAGGTGTAGCTCAATCCTTTGAAAAAAGTCAGCATATTAAAAGCAACTCCGAAGAACGCTGCCGCAATAATTCGAGGAAAATCTTCTTTTGCGATTTTTTCTTTGGGTCCAAAAAAGGAAATCAGCCAAAATAACAAGACAGAACCACCAACACGCATTACGATAAACCCGAAAGCATCGACATATTTTGGCATAACATCTTTAGCAATCGTAAAAGTTACGCCGTAAA
>NZ_CALBSN010000009.1 GCF_937967675.1 uncultured Flavobacterium sp.
AATCCGATAGCTTTTCCTTCTTCGGTTTCTAATAAAGTGTGATGAAAATATTTTTGAGCGAATTCGGAAACCAAATACATACTTTCTTTTTCATTGGCTTGCGCTACATCTTCATCGGTTTGAACCGTTTCTTCTATCTCAATGTTGTATTTATTGGCTAAATATTTAATTGCTTCTGGATAAGTATAATGTTCGTGCTCCATTAAAAACGTTACGGCATTCCCCCCTTTTCCAGACGAAAAATCCTTCCAAATTTGCTTTACCGGAGAAACCATAAACGATGGCGATTTCTCGTTCACAAACGGAGACAATCCTTTTAAGTTACTTCCAGCGCGTTTGAGTTGAACAAAATCACCAATCACCTCCTCAACTCGGGCGGTTTCAAATACTTTTTCTATGGTGTCTTTAGATATCAAAATAGATTTTTGATTTTTTGGATTTTAAAAAACGAATTCAAAGTTACAAAGTTAATCGATAAAAATCATTCGTAAACAAAAAAAGCACTTCATTTACATGAAGTGCTTTTTAAACAGAGAACTTAACCTAACCCTAAATTTAATTAATATCAAAGCGTATACCTAATGAAACGTTGTTTTGATCTATATTATTGTTTTTGAACATCGGATTTAAGTCATATTTAACATATAGACTTGTAGATTTATACCCAATATAGGTACTTAATCCATAAGTAAAATCATTTACATTGAAATCAGCCTTTATTCTCTCTCTAACTTTATTCCCGTCTAATTCATACCTAATAAATTGTTTAGAATTAGTATTAACTCCTGCAAATCCACCCAACCCAAATCTAAAACCAAGCTGTGATTTGAATATTTTTGTTCCATCTTTTTCTTTTGTTTTTGAAAAATCAAATTCCAAATGTAATGGAAGAACAAAATAAACATTTTTAAAATATGTATGATTATCATTTACATTAATAGGATAAGTTACCAAAACAGTTTCACTTCCTGTATCTTCAAAAATTCTATTTTCAGTTGCTTGTAATATATTATATTGAAAACCTAAACCATATTTTAAATGCAATAAATTAGAGTTTTGCAACAATCTTGTGTTTAATGTAATTCCCCATTCCCAAAAAACTGAACGTAAGTAACCAAAATCAGAATTAGCAATAGAGCCATTAGTTACTAAATTATTAAAACCCATTGCCATTACAAATTGTGATGTAGTTCTCCTTTCTTTATTATTAACATTTTTTTTACCATTTCTATACCCTCCAGGAAATGATATTGAATGCTTGCCATTAATTATTGTTTCTGAATCTAAAACTTTTCCATCAACCTTATCTTTTACTAATTGTGCCAATTTTTCTTCTTCAATGGCCACTTTAGTTTCAATATTTTTGGCACGTTCTTCTGCAATTTTCAATTTTAATTCTTGTCCTTTTTCGGCTGAAATTTTCCCTTCTTTTACTTGCAAATCAATCGCCTCTACTTCTTTCTTCAAAGCATTTTTTTCTTCAATAGTAATCATTTCAATGTTAGAAGCGATTTCTTTCGCCTTTTTTTCAAAACTTTTTTCCTGGGCAAATGCTTTTGTCACTAAACTAAAAGCAATAATGATGGTGTACAAAATAATTTTTTGCATGACTGTTTGATTTTTAATTAATGATGATTTTTGTTTATTCGTAATTTCTATTAGCTAATGCTGATTTAGCATCTTGAAATTTTCTATTTAATTTTTCTAATGTAGTTTCTCTATGATTAACATCTAGTTCTTTTTCAACGCTTGTCAGCAACGAATTAGCATCTACTTTCATCTTAGTTTTTGGACTTATTTTTTTATCTGAAGTGATTACTTTTTCACCCGTTTGAACTTCGGCCAATAAATTTTCTGGAGAAACGTATTTGTAGTTATTGAGAGATGGGTTTTCTGTAACGGGAGTGATTTTTTCTTCCAAAACATTTTTCTCTTTTATCACTTTATTTATTTCAATAGGTATACTATTTCTAGAATTTTCTTTTAAATGATTCCTATTATTTTGAACTAAAACAGATCTTTCATTTTCCACAGAAATTTCATTTGTTTTATTGATTTCAACTGTATCAATTTCCTCATTAGTAGTAATTACAACTGGAACTGAATAATTAATTTCAGTTTTCTCGTTTGAATTGAAAATGAAAAATCCCAATCCGAGAAAAAGTATCGTAGAAGCGGCTACAAAAAACCATCCGTAACCTTTCTTTGGCTTTTTTTCTTCTGAAACCGTAAGCATAACATCTAAGCGATCCCAAGCTTGTGCAGAAGGCTGAATTTCTCTAGCATTCAGTTTTTCTTTTATTTGATTATCTAATTTATTTGGTTCCATTGAGTTTCTTTTTTAATTCTGTGATTTGTTGTTGCAATAACTTTCTAGCGTGTGATAATTGTGATTTTGATGTTCCTTCACTTATTTTAAGCATTTCTGCTATTTCTTGGTGTTTGTAACCTTCAATTGCATATAAGTTAAAAACCATTTTATAACCATCGGGCAAATTATCAATCATGTTTTGAATGTCATCTACAGAAAAATCTTCCATTTCATATACCGATTCATTCTCGCTTATTGTAACATCTTCAATATCTTGGTGACTAAAATTATTCTTTTTCACCCGAAGAAAATCGATACATTCATACACCATTATTCTTCTAATCCAACCTTCGAAACTGCCTTTGTGTTCAAAGTGTTTTAGATTGGTAAATACTTTCATGAATCCCGTAATCATTGCGTCTTCAGCGTGGTGAATATCTTTTATGTATTGACGACAAATACTCAACATTTTAGAAGAAAACTTGGCATAAATTTGCTGTTGCGCTTGTCTATTATTTTCGACAGCCAACATAATAAGTTGTTTTTCTTCTTGATTTAGTTGAATTACTTTCATTTTAAGTTCAATATCATGTTCAAATTTAAAATAAATGATACTGATTTTGATATAATTCATTTATTGAATCATATCTTCTAAATACATAGACGAGAACAAGAATAAAAAGGTTGTATGAAAGTAAAAAAAATAAAAATTATTTTCCTTGAATTTTTTGTTTAATATATTTTTTTGGAGATAAACTTGTGTAGTTTTTAAAGCAAATTGAAAAATAAGATGTTGAATTAAAACCGCTTTCATTAGCTAAAGCATCAACATTTCCCTCTCCCGCTTCAATAAGGCTAATTGCATAATTAAGTCTAATTTCTCTTATGTAAGTAGAAACATTAACTTGTTTAAATTTTCTTATTTTTTTATCTAATGTAGATTTACTTACAAAAACCTCTTTAGCAAGCCTTTCAATAGTAATATCGGATTTGATATTTTTAATTATGATATCATTAATTTTATCAAAGAAATCGTTTTTTCTAGATTTAATTTGAATTTTCGATATCGGATTTTGACTTTGCTTTACAACATTAGCTTTATAGTTTAAAAAGTTTTTAATTTTTAATACCAGCTCTTGTATCTTGAAAGGTTTATTTATAAAATCATTAACTCCGTTTTCTAATTGTCTTATTTTATTTTCAAAAGTTAAATCAGCAGTAATAATGATAAATGGTATTTGATCATACCTTCTAAAATTTCTAATTTTAAGAAACAATTCTTCTCCTGTCATTATAGGCATCATTAAATCGCATATAATAATATCTGGTAAATTATTTTCTAAAAGCTGGAAAGCTTCCAGTCCATTTTTACACCATTTCACATCATAACCATTAACCTGAAGTAACTCAGAAATAGTTTGACCTAAGGAGATATCATCTTCTACCAGAAGCAATTGAGGATTAGTGATTTTCATGGAGTAAAATTAATTTTAATTTTTTTAAAATATTGCCATAAAATTTTAACTTATAAGTAAATAACGGTATTGGAAAAAATAAATAAAATAATTTTGATTCAAATAATATAGTGCTCTTAAAATTGGAAAAAAAATATTTAGAAATTATTGAAAATTATAAAACAAGAAACTTAATTTTTATTGATTTTTACTTAAAGTTACGCTTTTTATTTTAATCTGTCAAGAAAAAATCTAAACTATTATCAACCCCCTATAAATACAAAAATGATTCATCTTCTCAAAGCTATATCAGAGGCAAATAATTATCTTCTTAAGGAGTTAAACATTCATGATGCATTACAAAATTGCATAAATGCATTAGGCAGTAATATCGAAATAAACAGATGTTATATATTTAAGAATGAAGTTAAAAACGACGTTTTGATTCTTAATTATGAATATGAATGGTGTGATGCTAACACTACTCCTTTTATTGGAAGTCCTGATTTAAGCGGCCATACCTATGAGGCATTTCCTGGTTTATATAAACCTCTTTCAAAAAACGAACCCTTCTTTGGTTTAGTTAAAGAAAGTACAAATGATTATTTCAGAGAGGTAATGGAAATGCAGGATATTAAATCTTATTTATTTACTCCGATTTTTTCAAACAATGTTTTTTGGGGCTGGATTGGATTTGATGATTGTGAAAACGAAACTATTTGGGCTCAAGAAGAAGTGGAGGCACTACATACAGTTGCTCATAATATAGGTCTAAGATTAAATCAGGAGAAAGTAAGATCAGACTTAGAAAAAACATTGAACGAGTTAGATTTTTACATGCAAGGCTCAAATCAGGCAAAATGGGAAATTAATTTAATTACTAACGAAGTTAAATTTACGTACAATTGGTTTGGAATGCTAGGATACGACAACAATGAGCTTGAACATAATTTTGAAACTTGGAAATCAAAATTACATCCTAACGACTTAGTTGAAACCGTATATAAAATTGAAAAATTCATTGCAAGAAAAACCGATAAATACGAAGGTATTTTTCGAATGAAACACAAAGAAGGTCATTATGTTTGGATAAAGTATTCTGCAATAATGTTAGAAAATGAATTTGGAATTGCTGAAAAAATAATTGGTACTCATATTGACATTAGCGAAATTAAAGGTAAAGAAATTGAATTAGCTAAACAAAGAAACGAATACGATCATTTGGTTAACAATCTTGCAGAAATTATTTTTAAAACCGACTTAGACGGAAATCTAATTTTTTTAAATAATAGATGGGAGGAAATAACAGGACATAATATTATTTCTTGTTTAAATACTAACATTTTTGACTATTTAGAAAACGTATCAAAAGATGAAGCTGTTGAGCTGTTACTTAATTCAAAAACTTCTACAAGTTTTGAAGTACAGCTTTTGATGAAAAACAATCAAAAAATTTGGGGATTACTACTTCTAAACATTGATTTAGATTTTATTACTAATGAAAAAATCATAATAGGAAGTATTACTAATATCAACGACACTATTAACTTTAAAAACAAGTTAGCTATTTCAGAACAAAAATATCGATTTATTGCAGACAATACTTCTGATTTTATAATGCAACACCAAACCGACGGAACCATAACATATGCCTCTAATACTTCTACTAAAATAACCGGATTTAGCCCTTCTGAGTTATTATTAAAAGACCCTTATACTTATATTCATCCTGATGACGTTGCAAGAGTAGCCAAACAACATGCTAATATTCTTAAAAATAAAAATGAAATTATAACTTTTAGATTCAAAACTAAAAGTGAGAAATACATTTGGCTGGAAACATACTCTAAAATAATTTTAGATAATGAAAACCAAATTATTGGCCTTCAAACTTCAAGTAGAGATATTACCGAGAGGGTAAAAGATAGAGAAAATATTCAACAAGCCTTAATTAAAGAAAAGGAATTAAACGAACTTAAATCGGGTTTTGTCACAATGGCATCTCATCAATTTAGAACTCCTTTGTCTGTAATTTATTCTAATATTGAACTATTGAATTACAAAATGAATCTTTTACAAATTAATGAAAAAGATGAAATTGAAAGAATTTCTTCAAGAATTTCTAATGAAGTTAATCGTATGACAGAATTAATGAATAATATTCTAGTTTTTGGGGCATACGAATCAAATAACTTAAAAGTTGAAATAAAAGAATTAAACTTAAATAAATTCATTGATAATCTAATTGAAACTTATTTTAATAATGAAAAAGACGGAAGAAAAATAATTATAGACAAAAAGAAATTTGAAAAAAATATACAAACTGACGAAAGTTTACTAACTCATATTTTAAACAATCTAATTTCTAATGCATTTAAATATTCTGTAGGCAGTAGCAATCCTATCATTAAAGTAGATTACTTTACCAATAATTTCAAAATTGAAATTATTGATTTTGGCTGTGGAATTCCTCAAAGTGAAAACAAACATCTTTTCAAATCATTTTTTAGAGGCAGCAATACTTCTACAATTAAAGGATCAGGTCTAGGATTAATTATTGCTAAACAATTCACAGAACTTTTAAATGGGAAAATTTCCATTTCAAGCAAAGAAAATGAAATTACAACGGTAACATTAGAATTTCCTTATGAACAAAAAGAACAATTAAAAACTAAAATAACCCCGAAAAAAACAAAAAAATGGATGCTTCTCTAAATGAATTTTTGAAATATTACAACGACTTTATTAAAAAAAATGGCTTTGAACCCACTGCTTATGATGTAAATTTTTGGATTACAAATTTCTTTAAATCTAAGAAAAATAAATCCAATTCTAATCACAATTCAAACCCAAAAAGCCTAGCGTTATAATTTAAATTTATTCAACCTCAAATTAAAATCTACCCCCTATATTCTTTTAATTTCAGTAAAATAACCAGTTCAATTATTTCTTTCTTTCAATAACATAATTGACCATTAAAATCAAAGAATCTTTGTATGAAGACGATGGGAAATTTTCTATTAAACGCAAAGCTTCCTGTTGAAATTGAATCATTTTTTCTTCAGCATATGCCAATCCGTTTTTATCTTTTACAAATTGGATAACCTCTTTTACACGCTTTTTATCTTTGTTATGATTTTTAACTGAGTTGATAACCCAACTTTTTTCTTTTGGAGAACAATTGTTCAAAGCGTAAATCAATGGCAATGTCATTTTTTGTTCTTTGATGTCGATTCCGGTTGGTTTTCCAATGGCGTCATCGGTGTAATCGAATAAATCATCTTTTATTTGAAATGCCATTCCGATAAGCTCTCCAAATTTGCGCATTTTTTCCACCACTTCTTTATCATCTGGAGCAACAGAACAAGCACCAAGCGAACAACAAGCTGCAATTAAAGTAGCAGTTTTTTGACGGATAATTTCATAATAAACATCTTCTGTAATGTCTAATCTTCGCGCTTTTTCAATTTGAAGCAATTCGCCTTCACTCATTTCTCGAACAGCTACAGATATAATCTTCAGTAGATCAAAATCATTATTATCTATAGAAAGTAACAATCCTTTTGACAATAAATAATCACCTACCAAAACAGCAATTTTATTTTTCCAAAGGGCATTTAAAGAGAAAAAACCACGACGTTTATTGCTGTCATCCACTACATCATCATGTACTAAAGTTGCGGTATGAATTAATTCGATAACCGAAGCGCCTCGATACGTTCGTTCGTTAACAACACCTCCAGAAACCATTTTTGCAGTTAAGAAAACAAACATAGGGCGCATTTGTTTTCCTTTTCTGTTAACTATATAATGCGTAATTCTATTTAACAAAGCTACTTTTGAAGACATGGAATCTCTAAACTTTTGTTCAAAAAGTTCCATTTCAGAAGCGATAGGCAGCTTTATTTGTTCGGTTATTTTCATTTCCACAAATATAAGATACTATAAATAAATAGAAAAATATTTTATGATTAAACCTTTTTTGTATATTTGCGTCTATATTTCAGAACTTTAAACCAAAAAATATGAAAAATTTATTAAAATTAACAACAGTATTTTTGTTTTTAATAACTTACACAAGTTGTGACAAAGACACTACAAATGACACGACCTCGGCTCAGTTAACCTCTGATGATGCCGTTATAAATGCTAAAATTGATTTAGCTAATGATGATATTGCAGTTATTGCAGATCAATTATTTGACAATATAAACGCTACAACTCTTAACTATCGATCTATAAATAACAACGCAACTATTTTTTCAAATTGTGCTACAATAACTAGAGTTCCTGCTTTTGGAACTGTATTAACTCCAGGAACTCAGGTAACAAAAACTGTAGATTTTGGAACTACAGATTGTACTTTAAATAATGGCAATGTTGTAAGAGGAAAAATCATCATCACATTTGTTTTTCAACCAAATGCAACTTCGCATACTGTAACTTATACTTTTGATAATTTTTATCACAATAATATAAGATTTGCAGGAACAAAAACGTTTACTCGTTCAATGACAACGCAAACTGCTACCGCTGCTCCACACCCAATTGTAGTGATGGAATTAGACATGACAATTACCATGCCTAATGGTGATGTTTATACTCGTGTAGGTTCTAGAACAAGAGAATTAGTAGAAGGATTTAGTACTGATACATTTTTAGATAATATTTACAGAATTACAGGTAGTTGGACAACAACAAATCAAAATGGAAACCAACATACTGCTACAATTACTGAGCCTTTAATGGCAAAAATGAGTTGTATTGCCGTAAACAAACCTATTTTAGCCAAAGGAATTATTACATTTGTAAGAAACAATGTAACTTCTACCCTTAATTACGGCAATGGTGAATGTGATAATTTAGCCGTTTTTACTATAAATGGCGTTTCATTTACAATTATAATTGGAAATTAATTATAGAAAATAACTTAAAAAAGGGCTTAGTAAACTAAGCCTTTTTTTATGATTTATTTGCTAATTGCCCACAGGCTGCATCAATATCTTTACCTCTACTTCTTCTTACTTTTGCTACAATATTATTTTTTTCTAGAGCAGTTATATAAGCGTTTGTAGCTTCTTCTGAAGCCTGTTGAAAAACCCCGTCATCTATAGGATTATACTCGATAAGATTAACTTTACAAGGAACATATTTACAGAATTTCACTAAAGCATCAATGGATTTTTTATCATCATTAATTCCTTTCCAAACCACGTATTCGTAAGTCACTTTACTTTTTGTTTTTCGGTACCAATATTCCAAACTCTCAAGCAAATCGGTCAATGGAAAGTTTTTAGTAAAAGGCATAATTTCGTTTCGAATTTCCTCAACCGCCGAATGTAAAGAGACTGCTAATTTGAATTTAACTCCATCATCAGCCATTTTTTTAATCATTTTCGGTATTCCAGAAGTAGAAACAGTAATACGTTTTGACGACATTCCTAAACCTTCATTTGAAGTAATCATGTCAATCGCTTTCATCACATTTGGATAATTCATCAACGGCTCACCCATCCCCATAAATACAATATTTGATAGTGGTCGGTCATAATACAAACGACTTTCATTATCAATTGCGGCAACTTGGTCATAAATTTCTCCAGGTTCTAAGTTACGCATACGTTTTAATCGAGCTGTAGCGCAAAAATTACAATCTAAACTACAACCTACTTGCGAAGAAACACAAGCAGTAGTTCGTGTTTCCGTTGGAATCAAAACCGATTCTACAATTAAATCATCATGCAAACGCACTGCATTTTTAACAGTTCCATCTTCACTACGCTGCAACGTATCTACTTTAATGTGATTGATGACAAAATTAGCTGCTAACATGGCGCGCGTTTCTTTAGACACATTGGTCATATCTTCAAAAGTATGCGCGCGTTTTTGCCATAACCACTCATAAACTTGGTTACCACGAAACGCTTTGTCTCCGTTAGCAACAAAAAAATTACGCAATTGTTCTTTAGTTAGTGCTCGTATGTCTTTTTTCTCGATTTGCATGGTGCAAAAGTAATGATTTTAGAAATTAGAATTCAGAAATTAGAAATTTGGATGAATTCTTTTTGTATTTTTGTTAAAAAGAATTTTATGGGAATTCCTGAATTAAAAGAAATTATCAAATTGAAACTTGAAAATGCCGATGAGCGCGTGCTTCGCATTGTAGATTCAGTTTTAAATGAATATTCAAAAGAAACTATTGCTTTTGATTCGAAAGGCTATGCTTTAAATTTAGATGAATACCAATTAAAAGTTGAAGAAGGTTTTGAAGACATTAAAAACAATAAAACTTTTTCAAACGATGAAATGGCTTCAAAAATTCAGCAATTAAAAAGAAAATAAATGATATTTTCAGTTATTTGGACTTCAAAATCATTCGAAGATATTTCAAACATACATTATTATCTTTCTCACAAAATTTCATTAGAAACTGCAAATAAAATCATTGACGAAATTTATCAAGCACCAAATACGATTACTTTTGTAGAGCAATTTCAAATGGATGAGTATAGAAAGGATTGCAGAAGAATTATCGTTAGAAATTATAAAATTCTTTACTATATAAAAGATTCTGAAATATTCATAATTAGAATTTTTAACACATTTCAAAATCCAATAAAAAGTTTATAAAATGCATTTCATATCAGACGATTTAGAAGATTACGTTGCCAATCATTCACAAGCAGAACCTGAATTATTAGCAAAATTAAATAAAGAAACTCATCAAAAAATCTTGCAACCTCGCATGTTGAGTGGTCATTTTCAAGGTAGAGTTTTGAGTATGCTTTCAAAAATCATTCGCCCGAAGCATATTTTGGAGATTGGAACCTATACTGGTTATGCAGCATTGTGTTTAGCAGAAGGAATGGCTGAAAACGGAACTTTAGATACGATTGATATTGAAGAAGAATTAGTCGATTTTCAAAGAAAATATTTTGATGCTTCGCCGTGGAAAGATCAAATTTTTCAACACTTAGGTGATGCGGTTGATATTATTCCGACTTTAAATAAAAAATTCGATTTGGTTTTCATTGATGCTGATAAAGAAAATTACGTGAATTACTTTCACTTAATTGTTCCCCTGATGAATAAAGGCGGAATTATCTTATCTGATAATGTATTGTGGAGCGGAAAAGTATTAGAAGAAGTAAAACCAAATGATAAAAGCACACCCGTTTTACTAGAATATAACAAATTACTAAATACAGACCCTAGAGTAGAAACAGTCTTATTGCCGATTCGTGATGGTTTAACGGTTAGTAGAGTTTTGTAGTTTTCAGTCGCAGTTTTCAGCCGCAGTTTTCAAATTATATTTTTTTCCAAAAGACAAATACAATTTATAAAACGCAAAACCAAAAATTCCTCCAGCAAGGTAACCTGTAAGTATATCTCCAAGATAGTGCAATCCTAAGTAAATTCTACTATAAGCAAAGATTAATGGGAATAGATACAACAAATAAGTGTGTTTGTAATATTTTCTTAGAATTAATACGATAAATATTGTTGATGCAAAAGAGTTAGAAGCATGGCCAGAAAAGAAACTGAATGATTTTCTATTCATCACTTCTCGCATAATACCCTCAAATTCGGGATTATTACATGGGCGTAAACGTTCGAAAGAATACTTGAACAGATTAGTGATTTGATCTGTAAACGTAATTAAAGCGGCTAAGAAAAGAATAATAATCCCTAAACCCTTCCATCCTACTTTCTTTTGAATCAGATATAAAACTCCGATAAAAAGTGGCGACCAATAAAATTGCTTTGTAATAATCATCCAGAAACCATCAAATGGTTCTGAGCCTAATCCGTTTAAAAAAAGGAATAATTCTTTATCTAAGTTTATTAAGTGCTCCAAAATTACATTTGTCTTTTTATGGGTCCGGTAATATTTTCAATATCTTCTTTTACTTGTTCTATTGGATTTTGAACATCTAAATTCATATTTTCTATTGGATTCACCATTTTAGCAATTCCTTCTTTCGCTTTTGCTATTTCTTCAGAAACACCGCCTGTTAATGTATTCATGTCCAAACCTGCATCTTGAGTTCCTTTTTGAATTTCGCTTTTTATTTCGTTGGTAGCATTCTTCAATTGCGCCATACCTTTTCCTAAAGCACGAGCAATATCTGGAATCTTATCTGATCCAAATAACATTAAAACAACTAAAATGATGAAAAACAATTCACCTCCACCAATTCCAAACATAGTGTACTTTTGAAAATTAACTTCGCAAAGTTACAAAGTTTTATACCTACTTTATCTTAAAGTAATCAAAAAAAAAGACTATCCGAAGATAGCCTTAATTCTTATTTTTTCTCTAATGTATCAAATTTAGAAACCGTTTCACCTTTAGGCCAATAGTTGTTTTCAACGTCAACATCAGCTGTTTCTAATTTTGGATCCACTTGAATTTTCACCACTTTTTTCTCTGTAGCAAAAACTCTTTTGGCAACATCATTGTTCTTTCTCCAAATTTGAGCTGGGAATTTTTGTATTTCACTAGTTCCGTCTTCAAACTGAAGCTCTACAATGATTGGCATTATTAATCCTCCTGGTTTTTCAAACTCTACTTCATAGAAATATTTAGGAGATTTTAAAGCATTCTTTTCTTCTACAGAATAATTTTTATTTAAATAATCTGAAAGTGCTTGTACATTTTTAACATCAAACCCTTTTTTTAATTCAGGATTAAAATCAGGTGTGTCTTCTGCAACTAAATACAACATTGGCTCACCATCACTGATTTTTCTTCCTCTTCTATTAAACATTGCTTGCGTTTCTTTTGAAGCTTCTGTAGAAACAAAATATTGTTTAACTGATTTTACACCTATATCGGTATAATCGGTTGAATAGAACCAACCTCTCCAAAACCAATCCAAATCAACCGCAGAAGCATCTTCCATAGTTCTAAAGAAATCTTCTGGAGTTGGGTGTTTGAATTTCCAACGATTTGCATAGGTTTTAAATGCATAATCAAACAATTCTCTACCCATAATGGTTTCTCTCAAAATATTCAATCCAGTTGCTGGCTTACCATAAGCGTTAGCTCCAAAATTGTATATATTCTCAGAGTTTGACATGATAGGCTCTAAATATTTTTGGTTTCCTTTCATGTAAGGTACAATATTTTTAGCTGGACCTCTTGTTGCAGGGAAATTAGGATCGAAAGAAGTTTCTGTTAAGTATTCTAAGAATGTATTTAACCCTTCATCCATCCAAGACCATTGTCTTTCGTCTGAATTTACAATCATTGGGAAGAAGTTGTGTCCTACTTCATGAATAATTACGCCTAACATTCCATATTTAATTCTATCACTCACAAAACCTTTTTCATCAGGACGACCGTAATTCCAACAAATCATTGGATATTCCATTCCTTGATCTTCTGCCGAAACTGAAACTGCTTTTGGATAAGGATAATCGAATGTAAAATGAGAATAGGTTTTTAATGTATGTGCAACCGCTTTTGTAGATAAATCTCCCCATAGCGGATTTGCTTCTTTTGGGTAAATTGAAATTGCTAATGGTTTATTTGTTGGCAAATCAACCGCCATAGCATCAATTATGAATTTTCTTGAAGTTGAAAAACCGAAGTCACGAACATTTTGTGCTTTAAATTTCCATGTTTTCTTTTTATCTGAAAAGCTACTTTCTTTTGCAACCGCTTCTTCTTGAGTAACAATTACTACGGGCTTATCAAAAGTTTTCTCAGCTAATTCCCATCTTTTTATTTGTTCTGCAGTAAAAACATCGTTTCTATTTTGTAGAACTCCAGTTGCCTCCATTACATGATCAGCTGGAACTGTGATATTTACATCGTAATCTCCAAATACTAAAGCAAATTCACCTCTTCCCCAAAATTGCATGTTTTGCCAACCTTCAACATCGTTATAGACAGCCATTCTTGGAAAAAATTGCGCCATTACATACAAACGATTTCCATCAGGGAACTGCTCATAACCTGAACGTCCGTTGTGTGCTCCTTCCATGTAATTCACAATATTGTACCACCATTTGATTGAAAAAGAAATTTTTTCTCCATTTTTAAGTGGTTTTGGTAAATCGATACGCATCATCGTTTGGTTGATGATATATTTCATTGGATTTCCTTTTGCATCTTTTACGTATTCAATATTGAAACCGCCTTCAAAAGGTTTATCCATGTATTTTTTTGTAAAATTTGTCACCGTTATCGATTTATCCATATTTTGGTTCTCAACTAAAGGAGTCTTAGAATCTGGTCTTTCGATGTTTTGTTCTAATTGTACCCATAAATATTCTAGTACCTCTGGTGCATTATTATAATAGGTAATGGTTTCAGAACCGTATAATTTTTTGTTCTTATCATCTAATTCCAGATTCATTTTATAATCTGCTTTTTGTTGATAATAAGCTGGTCCAGGCGCACCAGATGCTGTTCTAAACATATTTGGAGTAGCCATTTCGTCATACATTTGACGAAACTTATTCTCGTTATAATGTCCAAGCTCTCGCTTTTTTTCTTCTGGTTTTACTTCTTGAGCTACAGCTCCAAAAGACATAACTAAAGATAGAAAAGCACTTAATACAATTGACTTTTTCATAAATTGAATTCTATTTAATAGACTATTTTTTGATTAGTTTCACTATTAGTAAATAAAAAGCTGTTTTTGTTACCGTTAATATTCAAATGAACAATATTTTGCTGTTCTTTATAAAGATCCGTTAATAGTGAATTATAGATTTCGAAGGTATTTATTTTTTTTGAAATTGCAATTTTAGTGTAAAAAATTAACACATCACCTTCTACTTCTCGAGCTAAATATTCTATATTCTGAGCTTTTTTGTTGATAGAAATTTTTATTTTTTCTTTCAAATATTCTTGAATTAGAATTTCGGAATTCTCAATTTCTTTGGTTGAAGTGAGATAAAACTTCTTTTTGAATTTTTTCTCTAAAGCTTTTTCAAGGTCATCAATAAATATTCTAGACGTTATTTCTACTCGTTTTTTGTTAGGAACAAAATCAATCTGTGTAACTGAAACATAAAACTTATGCCAAGCAAACGAAGTCATTAAAAGAACCAGAAAAATGGGCAATATAAATCGTAGTAAATTCTTTTTCATTTGGTAAAAATAGTAATTATTCGTTACGTTTTTCAGATTTAAACATTTTTGCTTTGGATGTAAGATATTCAATGAGTTGAATCTCATATTCTGGTTTTAAAAATAATGACAAATCTCGAACAGGCATTTCGGCATATTGAAGAAAAAGCGGAATATCTTCGTGTTTAATTTTTAAAGTTTCAACAAAAAAATTATATGAAAAACGTTCAAAAATATGATCAGAAAAAGACTTGGATTGAATGTCTCTTTGTCTTCGTTCTTCAAAAACGCGTTCTGAATTTTTCTTTGGATTTCCTTTAATTCCTAATAATTTCCCTAAACCTCTACCAATAGCAATAAAATCAAAGGCAGCACCATTAGGAGCAAAGTGACTTGGCATAGCGGTATTTATTGGAGAACCTATTCTTACATTGTCTTCATAATGCTTAATACTCATGTCTATTTTTGAAAATCCTTCACCATACACCTTTATTCGTTTAGTATCTTGTTTAATATTTCCTGTTAATGTGTAAGGTGTAATTTCAATTTCATTCAATTCTGTTATTTTAACCTTAAGTAATATTTCCAACTCTTCTTGCCAAAAATCCCTATCTGTTATAATATATTTTTTAGATTCATAAGAAATCCCTTGAATATACAGAGTATCGCTTGGTCTAGCCTTTATTGAAAATTTACCATCTACATTTGTAACAGCTCCTACATTTGATGTAATATTAAAAACCGTTAGATTCTCAACTTCAATTGTATCTGCAATGATTCTACCTTTCAATATTTTTCTTTCAATATGCTGACCAAAAAAAAATTGATTCACTAGAAAAAACATTACTAATGCCAATTTAGTTTTCATTTTGCCTTGAATATTTAAGTTCTATTTCTTTTAATTTCAAGAATTCAGTTGCTAATTCCGTCAATACAAAAGCAGCCATTACTCTGTTTTTATCATTCATAGCATTGCTGAATTTTTCATTCTCTACAATGTAAAACAAAAAACCATCTACATATTCATCTGGAATTTTTAATGTCTCTACAAAATATTTTCTTTCAAAATAATCGATAGTCTTATCTTGCAACTGCTCTTTTCTTTCAACTACCAATTCCTTCTTTAACATGGTAGTTCTTCCACTCACAGAATTAATGAGACCATCAACACTCATTCCTCCTAACGGAATTAATAATGGGCTATACCATTTAAAATCTCCTGCCGCCGCTAATTTTCTTTCAGCTGGTGTATAGGTTCTTTGATTTGCAGGAACAATGCCAAGAGCAACAGCATTTATGTTTTTATAATTAATAATTGCTACTTCCTCCAATTCCGTGATAAGTGACTCCATTTTGATTAACAATAAATCATTAGAAAAATCAGTAGCTTTTATAATATATCGAGTAGCTTTTAAATTTACAGCACTAAACTGAAGCGTATCGGAAACTTTGGCTTTTATTTGAAAATAACCTCTTGAATCTGTCACAACACCATTTCGTGTAGCTAAATTAATGACGTGAATTCCTTCCAGCAAAGAGGATTCTGAAACTATTTTTCCATTAACAAGGGAATCATTTTGTGACAAAACGACTAATGGAAAAAAAATAAAAATTAGAAGTAATCGTTTTGCCATAAACTTCATTTTCATGATATGTAAATTTAAGTGGAAACTTTTAAAATGAAATCCTAACAAGATGATAAACTTATGTTAAGACAAATTTGGTAGCTTTGTAAAAAAATAATCAATGAAAAATATAATTATTGCCAGCACTTCTACTTTACATGGAGGTGAATATTTAGACTATTTATTACCTGAATTGCAATCGTTCTTTTCTAATGTGAAAGAGTTACTTTTTATTCCATACGCAAGACCTAGCGGAATTTCGCATGATGATTATACTAAAAAAGTTAGCGAAGCTTTTACTAAAATTAATATATCGGTAAAAGGAATTCACGAATTTGAAAACCCAATCGAAGCCCTTGAAAAAGCACAAGGAATTTTTACTGGCGGAGGAAATACTTTTTTACTGGTAAGCCAATTGTATAAAAACAATGTTATGGACACCTTAGAAAAAGTAGTTAAAAACGGAACACCTTACTTAGGAACAAGCGCTGGAAGTAACATTTGTGGATTAACTATGAGTACAACAAACGACATGCCTATTGTTTATCCGCCGAGTTTTAGAACCTTAGGGTTTGTTTCTTTTAATATTAATCCCCATTATTTAGAACCGATTGAAGGTTCAACACATATGGGAGAAACGCGTGAAACTAGAATTAATGAATTTCATCATTTTAATCCGCAACCGGTTGTAGGATTAAGAGAAGGAAGTTGGTTAGAAGTAAAAGGAAACTCAGTAAAATTAAAAGGAACTTTAACTGCTAGAATTTTCAAGAGAAATGAAACTCCATTTGAAGTAGCCCCAGAAACTGAACTAAATGAATTGAAATAAAAAAAGCCTTGCATTTGCAAGGCTTTTTTGTAGAGCGGAAGACGAGGCTCGAACTCGCGACAACCAGCTTGGAAGGCTGGAGCTCTACCAACTGAGCTACTTCCGCA
>NZ_CALBSN010000010.1 GCF_937967675.1 uncultured Flavobacterium sp.
GAATTCGTTTAAGTCTTCGATGGTAATGATTTGTACTGCCATAACGTATGTTTTAATTTGTTATGGGACAAAATTCAAGGTTATGATTTATTTTGTTTCACAACGGAGGTCGTGTTGTGAACGATTTTTTATCTAAATGATATCATCTGAGTTTTCCATACGCTTTTGAAGGGAATCATTTAATGTGGTTAAGAATTTGGTACGATCGCTTTTGCGTGCCCTGATTTCAAGGAATACGCGACGGTATTGCCCTAGGTCGATTTCGAAAGTATGTTCGAAGTATTCAGCGATGTCTTTTAAGTCGGCCGCACCATTATTAAAGACTCCTTCTGTATGCAACGCGTAAATTAGTTCGATGAGCGCTACTTTTGAACCTGTCCATGTTAATTTTACGTTCGGTTTGCGTTGTGATTTTTCTGAGTTTTCATTATTTTCTAGCATAAGTAACTGGTTTTCTAAATACAATTCGATGAGGTCATTAGCAAGTATGGTTGCTACTTTGAAATCATGTGAGGTGGCAAATGACATATCGGATTCAAAATAATAGGAATCTAATGCTAGTTTGATGTCAAATTCCCCTCTAAGGAAATATTTATAATCTAAATAGGTGCTTCCTGAACGGAAGTATTGATAAAATTCTAATTCGTTATCAAAAAAGGCTTTGAGTTTTAAGAGTTCGTTGTTGTAGTATTTTTTCAAAATTTTATTACCACCGTTGGGCTTTTTCATTTCAATTCTATACACCAGATTAAAATAAATTAGCTTTGAGGTAAATAGCGGTTTTACTTCTTTGAAAAATTGAATTTCTTCACTTTTTGATTTGAAGTTGGTTTTTGTGGCTGCTTTTTTTAGTTCGTTTATTGACTTTAAAATAACTGTAATAGCTTGCTCACACTTCTTGATTTGATCGTCTATTTCTAAATCAATGAAGTTGAGTTGTTCGTTGAGGTTGTTTAATAGGATGCTGTATTTTGGGTTCAAGAGGGATTAATTAGGAATTAAGAATTAGGATTTACGAAGTGAAACTTAAAAATTGTTGTGTAATTTTTTTTTCAATGCTTTGAAGTCAAGAAACTTTGGAGTGCTTGGTTTCTATTGTACCGTAATATGAGAATCTTACTTTATTGACAGCATCTATTCTTGTTTTATACATTTAAATTCAAAAGTTTTGCACTATCCACATCAAAGTCTTCTTCAGTTAGTTCTGAATGTAAACGTTTATTTTGCAATAAAGTTAAAATCGAATCTAAGGTTTCTTCAGTAATTAATATTTGGTTTTCTTCAAATTGTATATTCCATCCTTTTGCAAGACTAAGTTCTTGTAATCTTTGTAGAAAAAGTGGATTTGTATAATGTCCAAGATTTCTAATGGTTGTAATTTTTCTCAGATATCTTTGGTTATTACCTACACGCTGTGTTAATAAATTAATATTTACAAAAATATTCCTTTCAACAACCTCTGTATATAGAGCTTGAGCATTTGAAATCATTCCTTTTCGGAAATTTAAGCCACGTTCGAATTCTTTTTTTGAAAGTATAAAAATATAATCATTAAAGTATAAAAAGTCAACATATTTAGCTATACTAAATACATTTTCTTGTTCTAAATCCTCAAATTTATTTTCGTTAAAAAAAACATTTATTAAATCACGCGAACGTTTCATTTTCCAATTTTCTGGTAAGGTTTTAAAGCCTACAACTTGTATTCCTGCAGCATTTCTAAGAATTATCATGTATGCTTTTGATTTTACTAATTCATCTACATTCTCAATAATATCTGTCTCTGGATTTAATTCTTGAAGTTGCGTAAAAATTGTATAAAAGTCTGTTTCTTCATAAACTATAGAGCGAACTTCATCTTCTTCTGGTTCTGGACAATCGAAAGTATAAGTTTCAACAGTATTTGCACTGGTTATATGTCGAAGAAGAATATTTCTCAATTTTGTTTCAAGTTGAGCGTCAATCGGAACATATTTCACAGTGTAATGAGAAATTCTTTCTCTTTTATATTCTTTAATTACTGCAAGAGTAACATAATAACCGCTTAAATCTAAATTTTTTAGATTTCGTAGTATTTGTCTGTTAGGCATTTTCTTCTTCTTTTTGTGTTACAAAAAATAAAAACCTCGTAAAGCTTTTAATATAATAGCGCTCCCCAGATTTTACTTCATGTTTACTTATTATAATTGTTGAATTTGGTTTGTTGTCATATTTATAATTTAAATCATAAAGGTTGTATCCTGCCAATAGTAAGATTGGATTCATAAATACAGATTTACTTTTTATAGTTAGCAGTAGAAGAAGAAATAAAAAAATGCTTAATGAGACTACATCTTCAACTTTAGCTAAATCAAATCCAAAAAAAGAAACAATATATGGAATTGTGTAATTTATTAAATCGACTGAACGGTTTTTAGCGTTGATAACTGTAACAATCATATTACCTCTACTAATTGATTTAATGATAAAAAATAGTAATACCACACTTAAAAAAGCTATACTTAAAATTATAGAAATAGCAATAGGATGTTTAAAGGTTTTACATTTATCAAAATCAAAATCTTTAACTGCAAGAATTAAAAATAATGGTGAATATGCACTGATAAATAGCAATGTTGCAGTAAATAATTTTGGCTTCACTTTATTATGTTTTTTAGGAAATTATTTTTTAGTTAATATTCATTAATTGTTTTTTCTAAAATGAAAAATGAGTCATAATTTTACCGCTTTCAGTCGTAACTATTCAATAGTTTCGTTTTGAATTAGATGTATATCAGACAATAATTCTTCGGTTGTCATTAATTGTAATTTTTCTAATTTGAATGTTTATGTATTTATATAATTGTTTTAATTTAAAAAGCTAAACACTCTTTTAATTTTTTAGTTTCAATGATGATAATTTGTTCTTGTAATATTTGAATTTGATTTAAACTATTATCAGGAAATAATGGACTCAATAATTTTTCTTTTCTAATTTTTTCTAGAGCTAAATTATAAACAGCATTTTTATTTTCTGTTATTATATTGGTTTGAAAAGTTAATGGAGTGTTTTTTAATTTTTTATTTCCGACATGTCTTATTAAACTGTAATCAAAATATGGAATAATAATCGTGTATTGTTTTAATGCTATGTTGTTTTTTATATTAACAGGTGTAGGCTTTCCATTAATATCAACTTTAGGTATTACTTCGTCATATGTTATTATTGTAGCTGCTACAACTATTATGATTATTCCAATGTGTAATCCCGTTTTGGTTTTATTATTAAAATTTTCGTTAGACATTTCTAGTAGAGCAGAAAAAATTACGATTACTAGATATACAATTACAACTGGAGCTATCCAAGCTTTTGAAACATTGAGTAAAAGCGCTATAACTACACCTGATGCTGTATATACGATTTCAAGACTAGAAAAGAAAACTTCACTCCATTTCTTGTTAAATTCATCTTTATAAATATTTTTAAGTTTAAAAAATCTGATAGAAATTACCAGAATAAATAAAAAAATGTAATATATTATGTTTTCCATATCTTTTGATTAATAATTTTTATTTACAAACCCCACAAGAACTACCATTTTTATCACAGTGTTTACAGTACTTACAATTTTTACAAGCTGAACAGTCTTTTGAACCTGTGCATTTTCTGCCAGCGGTGTAATAAGTTGTAGCTCCTATTGTGGTTAGGATTAGGATTACTGTGATTAAGATTGGTTTTTTCATCGTATTTATTCTTTAATTGCATTTGTATGGGTCAGGGTCCCCAACTGCTGGTGTAAAACTGTTATTGTAGCATAAATTTAAATCTGTAGATGTAATAGATTGCTTAGTGAGTTTTACTGACAAACCTCTATTGCTATCGGGAGCTGACAACGATTTGTTTTGCTTTGGTGGAATATTATTGAATGTTAAGTATTCTGTTTTGAAAACACCATCATTCTTTTTTATGTATGCTATAGCTACAGTTATTTCATCTATGATGAAATCTGTATTGTTTGTAACAATAATATCTAAATTAGAAATACCTCCGAAAGCGTCGACTGAATACTGATTTGTACTGACTTGAATTAAACTTGTTATATTATTCCTGATTTGGATATTAAAGTAATCTTCTTCCTCGAGAATGGTATTTTCCTGATATATAGTTTCTTCTGAAATAATATTGCTACCAATTGCCAAAAAAGCTATTAAACCTATAGCTATGATTAGGTATTTGAAAAAAATACTTTTTTTAGGTTTTTGATATTCGCTTTTTTGTAACTTTTTTAAAGGTGGTGGATTCTTTGAAAGAATAGACTTTAACTCATCAATTTCATCAGCTTTTTTCCAGTCTTCCATGTCATTAGACCAAACTAGAGTGTCTTTAGTGATTTTTTGACCTTTTAATTCTTCTACACTGAAAGGGCCGCTATTGTCTTCACCTTTATGTATGTAATATTCTTTCATTCAAATTATAAACTATTAATTAAGTTGACAATTTTAGAATATTATTTATGATTTATTTTACGGTGTTTTAGTGTTTTTTTTACGGTGTTTTGGAATTTGACTTCAAGAGTGATAGATTATTTCTTGTATATAATCATTTTCATTTTGAGAGTACTATATGAATGAGTAAAGTATTGACGATTATTTCATATGTTCACTTTAATCGAGTGCGCAGATTTTCAGAGGACTCTTTGCTGAGCTAGACAGTATTCTAATTGAATGCAATTACTGGATACCAGAAAACATTAAAATGAGTTAATAAAACACTATGGATTTTTTTCACAAGCCTTTCAGGGGTTTCTTCTTTTTCGAGTTGAAAATTTTCGTAATTCTTTTGTTGTTTTAAAATTTCTCGAATTGAAATTGCTTGTTTGTATATCGTCATACCATTCAACTTTTTCGGAAAAAGTTCAAGCGGATTTATATTAGTTATTTTTTTAATCCTTTGTGGCTCTGAAAATATTTGTCCGTAATTATGATGTGGACTATATATTAAAACGTGTTTTCCACTTCCATATTCTGGTAAAACATCTAACGAAAAAATACCAGAATTAACTACGATTTCATAATTACTATAGTTAGTTAAAAGATCGTTATTGGTATAAAACTCAGGGGTAGCATAGTATACTTCATTGCCTGGAATTAGTAATTCTTTAAGTAATTTATATTGATTCCCATCTGTTTCTAGTTTGATTTTATAATAATCGTGATTAAAAACATTCCAATGCTTTCTAAAAAAATTTGAAACTAAATTATGATAAACTGGAATTTTAAATTGAAAAAAAATATTACCATTTATTTCAACATCATATCCTCCGCCAGCACGACCCTCTTCAACTGTATTTGGGAAAATTGGTAAAGGAATTATTGGAAAAAACTGTTTTATATATTCAAATGTAAAACAAAATGAAAACTGAGTTTCAGAAAACTGGGATTTGTGCATATGTTATTTTTTTTGGTGAATTGTTATACTATTAATATTTTTTTTATAATTTACAGATATAGTAACCGCGGTTTTTCAATAAATATAATTTTAAGCATTTTATCTGCATTCTTATAAACCTCACAAATTTTTCTATTATATATAATCCTCAAAGATTTCAATCATTTTATTTCTCCAATTTTCTGGTAAATCATGCCAATTTTCACCCCATTCTAAGGTTTTACTATAAGCTTTAAAAGGTTTTTCATAGGTTGCATTATATAGTAATTCTTCCTCGACATTATTTACCATATAAACAATTTTACCATTTCCATCTAAAGCATCAATTATTGATTGATTAAATCTTTCAGCATTTAGAATATTTGAATCTTTATCATGAACTACGATTGGATTTATACCCATTGAAGTTAGATATTTTACCAATCCTATGATTGAAGCTTTACCACGAGCCTTAATTATTTCAAAATCAGAAATTATCTTTAAATATTTTGATTTTTCAAGTCTTTTCAGTGTCTCTTTTATTAAAATATCTTCTGTATCTCCTTCAATTATTACAACTTTTTTGGTAAAGAATATTCTAGAAATATAGTTGTCTATTTTTAATAGCATTTTTACATAATCCTTTTCATTTTCTAGTAATTCTAAAAACTTTTCGCTTACACTAAAAGTATGACAATCAACATGGTTTCCAGAATCATACATTCGATTTAAAACTTGTTTAGGCTTTCTTGATATATCAATTAAATAAGGTGAATGTGTAGAGGATATTATTTGAGCAGATTGTGAACTTAGTTCATAGATTGCATCTCTCATTTGATTAGCTGCACTTGGATGAAGATATGTTTCAGGTTCTTCAAAACAAATTATTATAGACCTGGCGTGTTCATCTTCTTTTTTTGAAAGCCAAAGTTGTCTATATCTCAACATTCCAAAAACTGCTGCTCTAACCATTCCTGTTCCTTGATTATCAACTGATGTTTTAATATTGCTTGACATTTCAACATTGAAACTTGGTTTCAAACTCGAGGGATCACTAAGACTAGTCGTAGCATGAAGTTTTGAGTCTGGGAAAACTGAAGAAAGAACATTGTTTAATTCATCCATCATTTTGCCAAATTCTGAATTGTCATCTTTTGGGTCAAGTTCTTTAGCTAAATTGTCTAAATGTATTTGTGCATTTTTAAAATGTTCAGAGTTTTCTCGAACTGTTTGAAAAAGTTCGCTTAAAGTTGTGCTTAAAACACCAGTTCCGGTTCCTTGAATTTCATGAATACCAACATCAATTGGAATTAACAAAAATCTAGGAAGCATTTTTAAAACATTTCCAGGTATGCCACCAGGATTTTGAAACCAAGTCTCTTCCTCTGAAACTTCCCAAATTTCATCAATTAATTCTAGTTTTTCTAAAGCACTTTTACTTCTACCAATGTTAGTCTCTAATTCAGGAAAAAAATCTTCTATTATATCTTGTAATAGTCCTTTGTCAATATAATCTTGAGGTTTTTTACAATCCGCAAATTCTTCTTTAATTGTTCTAACTTTAGATTTAAATTCTATTATTACATCTTTACCTAATTCGTAAGTTTTTCTGTAAATTACAGAAAGTCCAGTATCATTAATATTTTCAGGAACTTCATATGTAAATATTCTGCCTTTGAAACCCCTCCAAGTTTTAGCCTCAATAGGTAAATTTCTGAATTCAGCTTCTAAAACAATCGTATTTGTTTCTACTTTTACTTCATTTGTTTCTGTGTCAAGAATTGAATAGTAATCACTTGAAATGAGTTGTTTTTTACCAGACAAAAGTGTCTCTATGGCTTTTATTGCTGAACTTTTTCCACAGTTGTTTTGTCCAATTAGAAAGGTAGCATCTCCAAATATAATTTTGACATTTTTCAGTCTTTTAAATCCCGAAATGTTTAAAGAATGTATTTTCATTTAGTTATTATTATTTGAATATTTCTGCCGACTAGTAGATATATTTATATAATTTTAACATATAAATTTATATAATATCGAGGTAATTAATAATGATAAATTACTGTACAATGATATTATGTTTTTTGTATGGTGTATTACGGTGTTTTGAACTTTTTTTTACGGGGTTGGATATGGCTTTGAAATACTTTTTAACCATCGAGTGTTCACATATCTATTAAAAAGTCTATTTTGGACAGTCTTTTTGATTAGCATTTGGTTAGCAAATAATAGATTCAAGCAATGGGAAGTATACTTGCTTCTAGAAAACCATATGATCTTTGAACAATCTTAGCAACTTGAAAGATTTTTTACAAATAGTTAACTATATAACTGTCCTAGTTTTAGGGTATATTGATAGCTACTTCCTGTTGTATTAAATCATTTTATTACTAATTTATTTAACAATTGCATTTGCCATAATTTGTACTCTCGTTTTTAGTTTTACAACAAGCTCCTCCAGCGCCATCAAAACCTGAAGGACATTCACAAGTACCACATATTGGTTGCAATTCTTTTGCAACGGTTATAGTCGAGACAAATAATAACGCACTTAAAAATATAAATTTTTTCATATCAAATTGTCTTTGAAGTTAATTAATTTCCTTGGCATATTTTTATTCACCTTAAAGGTTATAAAGAAATTTATTTAAGTTTAATATCATTATTTGTATTTTGGATATTTTTTTTAGTCATTTTAAAGTCTTTTCCAAAATTATAAGTAAAGCTTAACAACAATAGTCTTGATTGATTTTCTATTTTTTGAAAATAAAAATTTGAATTTTCTTTAAAATCAATTATTCTATTACTTTCTTGATTAAGAATATTTCTAAATTCTAAATTAAGATTAAGTTTATCTTGTAAATAATTTTTTGAAATTGAAAATGAAAAATCTGGTTTCGCATTATAAAAAGCATTGTATTCATAAAATTTATCAATATAAAATGAGTTTAAACTAAATAAATATTTTTTAAATATTGACCCTGAAAAAGACATATCAAAATGATTTATGTAATCATTTATTTCATTATTGTTATGGTTAAATGTTATTCTTGAAATTGCATAATTAATATTTAATCTTGATTCTGTATAAATTGGAATTGATAAAGATGTTTTTAATGATTTTTCATTAAAATCGTTCAAATTGATTGCTTTATTAGTTAAGGTTTGATTGTTGAAATAGTAAATTGTAGAAATATAATCTTTTGAGAAAGTGTAGTTAAAATTAATGTTGACGTTAAATTTCTTAAACTCTCTATATAAATCTATACTTAATTGATTATCAATTTGAGGATTAAGAAATTCTTGATTTATTATTTCGTTTCCATTTATATCAAAATAATTACTATTTGAAATTGAGTTAATACTTGGTCTTTGTAATTTTCTTCTAAAATTAAATTCAACATCTATAATAGAATCAATTTTTGTTAAATAAGTAATATTTGGAAGTATGAAATAATTTGTTTTATTAACAAAATTATTATTTTCCAATTGATATCTATTACCTATTAAGAATGAATTTTTTTCATTAATTTTTAACGAATAGCTCAAATAGTATGTAAACAAGTTTTGTTTGATGTAGTTGTTGTTTGATGTATTAATAAATTTATAATTTCTATTTGTAAATACAAAAGAATTTAAAAGTTCAAATTTTGCTCCTTTTTTGAGCAACATTGGACTAAATGTATATTCATTGAAGTTTTGTTTTGAATTAAGTTCAATAGTATTATTCTCTAGCTTACTATTAATTGAATTGTTGAGATTTATGTAATCAAAACTTAATTTCATAATAAAATTGTTAACCATTTTTCTATCATATCTTAAATTTACATTATAATTTTTAATCAAATATTGATACTGTAAATTATTTAGGTTTGAAAAAATGCTATTTGTTTCATCATTTATTACTGAAAATCTATTTTTTATATAAATTGAGCTTTTATCGTTAATGTCGTAAACATTTTGTAACGAAAAGAAAGGTTGTGACAATTTTCTAAATTGATTTATATCTATAATATTTGAATTAATGTTTTGATAACTATAATTATCCGTCTTGTTATGAATATTTGATATTTGAAGTCTTGAAGATATTTTATTAAATTTATTATTTAGACTTATACCGTAATAATTGAACTGTTGAAAAAAACCTTGTGAAAAGTCTAATGAACCTTTTATATTATTTTGAATATTTTTTTTTTGCACAATTTTAATAACGCTTTCTAATTCACCTGTTGCTTGGTTAAAATTATTTGAAACTATATAAATGTTTTTTACTTCATCAATATTTAACTTATTAAACTCCTCAACAGTTATAGGCTTGTCATTAAAAATAAAATTGTTTATTTTTTTTCCTTTAAAATATAAGTTTTTGTTATTATCAATAGTTATAAAACTTACACGTTTTATAGTTTTTTCTAAAGTTTCATTTTCAAGTATTTTCTTTGGAATTAACAATTGATAAACTCCTGCTTTATTTAAATTTGAAGTTATTTTTACTTCTTTTAATTTAATTATTTTAGTAGTGTCAATGGTGGCTAATGTATCTCTTTCTTGCGAAAAACATATCGTATTAAAAAATACCAATAAGACGTATAAATTATTTTTCATTGTATAGTAGATATGCTGAACCCGATAGTATTGTTGTTGTAATGTTAAATATCAAATGGTTATTCCAAGATAAATCTCCAAGAATACCTCCACAACTACAAGGTATGAAATAAGAAAAATATAATAAATATCCAATGTATAATGAAAAGAAAAACATTAATACAAATGATATTAAAAGCGAATATTGTATTTTATTTTTAAATACTAAATAAACTATAATTAGTTCGATAAGTAATACAATATTACCAACATATTCATTGTAACCATATGGAATAAGTGGAGATTTTGCCAATTGATAGTAAAACTTATTTAACTCAAAAATTTTACTTACAGTAGCATATAAAAAAATAAATGCCATTAAAATAGCTATTGTCTTAGGAAAATATTTTTTAAAATTCATATATTGAAATTTTTGAGTTAAAAAGTAAGTATATTTTGTTATTTTCTATGTGAAAATCATTAGCCTTTTCTATACCATTATTAGGCAAATAATAGCTTTCTAAATATTTACCCGTTTCTAAATTGTAAACATCTAACATCCTGTATTTAGTAAAATCACTCAACTTATCAGAATTACCTTTTACAAATGAAATTATATATACTTTATTTGCTGAAATTGATGTTAGCAAATTTGAATTTAGAACAGGTTTTTCAAAATAAAAAGTTGAGTCTTTTGATAGATTTACACCCTCAACTTTTTGAATATTATCAATTGTTTTAAAACGATTAATTTTATTTAGATTATTTTCTATTTTGTAAAAATTACCTTTCTTATATTGTGTAAATATAATTGAGGAATTTTTATAAGTAAAATAGCCATCAGTTTTTAATCCTCCGTCTACCTCTAAACTATCGTCTAATTGAATTTTTAATTTATTGTTTTTATTGCTTTTAATGTCATATGTTGATAAAATTGTCTTTGTATATTTATCAGTAGCAGAACGCAATAATATTAAATTTTTATTCACGGCTAATGCTCTGTCAAAACCTACATTTAGACTGACTTCACTAATTAAATCTAATTTATTAGTATCATAAATATACATTTTACGAAAATACGGGTCAAATGAAAACAAACTATCTCCTAAAATGTTTGAATTATGATTTTTATGATTTAGTTTTTTTGTTAGAAACTTTTTTGTAGTCAAGTCGTATTTTAGAATTTCATTTAGTTTTTTTGAGGAAAAATAAATTTCCTTATCATTCATGCCAGCCAAGTTATATACTTCAAAAGGTAAATTAATCTCGTTAATTTTTGTTATTTTTTTTTCTTTGAAATTTCTATCAAAATTTCCAATTTTTAAATTTTGTTCTATACAAAATTTATGAAGAGCATATATTGTAATTAAACAAAGTAATACTGATATGGATATTTGTGTTAATTTTTTTTTCATTTGGTTAAATTTAAAAACGGCTACACACTAGTTGTAGCCGTAATGTTAATTACAGTTTACCGTAATAAGTACTTCCTCCTTTAGTTTTGCAACAAGCTGGAGAAGCTGTTTCACATCCCATTGGGCACTCTGTACCATCACTGATAGTTTGCAATTCTTTTGCAATACCAACAGTAGCAACTAATAAGAATGCTCCTAAAATTAAAAACTTTTTCATAATGAATTGTTTTTTGAGTTTAATTAATTTCCTTGACTTCTTTTTATTCTCCTTCAAGGTTATAGAGAATTTGTATTTTATTTTAATTTGTTTATATCAGCATTTCTGATATAATAAGTTCACATTATTGTATGATCTCATTTAATAATCTATTATTAATTTTAACAAAATATTTTTTAAAAATAATTAGTTGTGAAAATAAATTTTTACGGTGTTTTGAAGTTTTTTTTACGGTGTTTTAAATCTAATAAACATGAATAGCACAATACTTTACATATACTTAATCATAGAATGTGAGATTTATTGTAATACAAAAACACCTCTAATATGAAAATATAGAGGCGTTTCTTTTTAATATTAGACTTTTTTAGATAAACCCTAATTTTTTGGCGCTATCAATTAGTTCTTTATCTGTAGCATCTTCAAGAACTAACTGCTTTTTAATATTAGATTTTCGTTTTTCAATAGCACTTAATGATAAAGGGATAAATTTTGGAAGGTTTATTGTTTTAATCCCTTCAGCAATTAATTGAAGTATTTTGCTATCATAATTATCCCAATTGATATTTTTCTGAATTAATATCTTTTGTGCTAAAACAATTGATTGACTCAAATATATTTCATTCTCTTCAATGCTTTTAAATATTTCGGGAAAGCATTTATAATTAATGTCGCTTTTTGCAATAAAACCCTCTGGATTTAATTCTTTAATAATTTGATTTACCCATAAAGGTTCTTTGTGCATAGAGATGATAATGATTTTACAGTTTGGGAATTTTTGTCTTATGTAAACCGCAACGTCGCTTCCTGAGTAAAGTTTTTTATCTTCATAAGAAGGAAGACTAATGTCTATGAGTGCAAAATCTATTGTCTTCTCATTTAAATAATTATTATTTACTGTATTGAATGCTTGCTCACAATCATATGCAAACGAATAAATTGCCTTTTCATACCTCTTTATTTTTTTTAAGAGTACGTGATAACTATCCACATTAATTGGATGGTCATCTACAATCAAAAAAGACTTTTGCGAATTATTTTTAACATCCATTAGAACTACTTTACTATCAAAATTAGTTAAAATTAATTAAAAAAATTACGGTTTTACCGTAAAATCAACTTTTTGAATCCAAATAAATTGCAAAAAAAAATGCAGTTTTCTTATATTTTAGTTGATCAATCAGAACATACTAATGCTATTTTAGAGCATATCAAAGAATTTGATGAGTTTTTGTGTGTTTCTGTTTGCACTTCAAGAAAAGAAGCCATTAATAAAATACTTGAATTACGTCCCAATTTAGTATTTCTCTCTCTTTGCACTTCTCAAAATGAAATAAATGCTATTTCATTTTCTATAATGAGTGAGTTGCATGAATTTTTAGAAGAACTGCCTTCTTTTATCATTTTAAACCCATCGAAAGATTTAGCTTTTGAAGCTTATCAAAGAGGAGCAACTGGCTATTTATTAAATCCGATTGATCCAAATGAGTTAAGGAAATGCTTATTACGCTATCAAAAAAACCATAAATCACTACATAAGAATACTATTTCTATTAAATCTAATGGCGATTATAATTTTATAAAATCTAATGATATTATATATCTCAAAGCTGATAGTAATACGACTGATTTTTATTTAACATCTGGTAAGGTAATAACAGCATATAAAACTCTTAAATATTTCGAAAAGCTACTACCATTTTACTTTTTTAGAATTCATCACGGTTATATTATTAATATTCAACATGTAAGTAGAATCAATTTAGGGAAGAATAGCTGCTATTTGCAAAATAATGAAATCGTTCTTCCATTTTCTAGAACCTATAAATCCAATATAGATACCATTATTCTTAAAATATCTTAACTAAAATCGGTTGAGTTATTATTAAAAAACTACCAGTTGCTCTTATCGATAGTCTAGTTACTAAACAAGCTTAATAAATTGATTTTCAATTGATTGAACTTAATAAATTTGACTATTCCAAAATCGGAATATTAAAGCTTTAATAGGTGTTTTAGTGTAGGGAAAAGACATTAAAACGCTGCTGTGAAGACTTCCCTTCTTTTCAGAAAAATCAAATGAATTGTTGCGTCCAGAAGACACGACACAAGAAACTATTTCTAATTTTTAAACTGATTTTTTATGAAAACTAATTTTTTATTTAAGCTATTATTAGTAGCTATTACATGTGTAAGCTTATATTCTTGTACCGCAGATGAAATTGAAACAAAACCAGAAACCAAAATTCAAACTAACCAAACAGCAAGAGAAGGTGATCCTTTAATAATAAATCCTCGCTAAAAAGAATGACCATGTTTTACATGGTTATTTTTTTTTGATTAAATTTGAAAAAAAACAATTTGAAGAATTTATATACTCTATTTTACTATATTATGTTATTCCTTTTGTTTTCTTGTCAAAAAGAATACAATAGAAAAATAGATTCTTCTTTATTTCAAACTGATATTTATAAAAAAATAAATTCCCTTGAAAAAATTAATTTCTTAGACTCACTCGCAAGTAATTCAACTCAAAATAGAAATGATTCTTTACATAGGAAATTTTTGTTTGATTTGTCAGATGAATATTATTACATTAACCAAAATAAAAAATCATATTCAATATCACAAAGAGTACTTAAACTCTCATTGAATGCAAATGATACTGTATCAATAGCAAAAGCTTATTCCTACATTGGCGATTATTATCAGATATCTCATAAAGACAGCGCCTATTACTATTATCAAAAGGCTGAAAAACTCAATAGACTTTTGAATAGAAATTATCATATTGGGAAAATACTTTTTAAAAAGGCCTATATTTTATTCTTTGAAGGCAATTACATTGAAAGTGAAGCTCAAGTAGCTAATGCGTTACTTTATCTGAAAAATGAAAATGATGCCGAAATGCTATATGCCGCTTATACTTTGATGGGTACAAATATGGAAAAAATTGAGCAGTATCCAGAAGCGCTTAATTATCAGTTACAAGCAAAAAATGTAATAAATAAGATTGAAGGTACAAATTCTAACATTGAAAAGAAGTATTTGTATAAAATACAATCTTCAATTAACCTTGCGAATATTTATGAAAAAACAAATCAACTTGATAACGCAATTGAAGAACTTGAACTTATTTTGAAGCCAGATTTAAAAGAAAAGTGGCCTCTGGGCTATGTTTCAGCAATAGGAAACTTAGGTTATTCAAAAATGAAAAAAGGTTTAATAAATGATACTGATAAGTATTTTAAAGAAGCTTTGAGGTTTTCAATTAAAAATAACTTCGAAAATAACAAAGTATATCAATTAAAAAATTTAGGAGAATATTATGCAATTGTTAAAGACACCACTTTATCTATTAAATATCTAAATCAGTCCCTTCAATTAGCACAAAAGCTTAAAATGGGTGATGAAATAAAAAAGTCCTTACAATTACTTTCACAAGTTGATTACAAAAATGCTACTTTTTATGATAAAAAATATATTGCTATTAGTGATAGCTTAACAAAAGCCCAAAGAATTAATAGAAATAAGTATGCACGAATAGAATATGAAACATCAGTTGTAGAAGATGAAAATAAATTATTAAGTACTAAGAATACTTATATTTTGATTGGTTCTATTGTTATGATACTTATTTTATTTTCTATTATTATTCTTAGATATATAAAAAGTCAAAAACGAGAAATTGAATTTAGAAAATCACAACAAAAAGCAGAAGAGGAAATATTCGATTTATTAAAAGAGTACCAACTTAAGCTAAGCATAGCAAAAGAACTTGAACAAAATCGAATTTCTAAAGAATTACATGATAGTGTAATGAATAAACTATATGGTGCCCGTATGCAACTCGGTATTCTTAATGAATATAATGAAGAAGAAATAAAAGAAAAAAGGTTAATTTATGTGGATTTACTTCAAGAAATAGAACAAGAAATTAGAACAATTTCACATGATTTACATACTGAAATTAATGAGACACAATTTGACTATACTAATTTACTTTCGAATCTAATTCATTTGCAAAATGAAATTGGAGCCACTAATTTTTCTCTTGAAATTGAGCCTGAGATAACTTGGGATTCTATAGACAGTTTAATAAAAATTACTGTTTTCAGAATCGTTCAAGAGTCATTATTGAATATTTCAAAACATGCTAATGCAAGTACTTGCCATGTTAGTATTTTATTAGATGATGATCATTTAGTTTTGGAAATTAAAGACGATGGTATTGGGTTCGATTTGAATGCAACAAAACAAGGGATTGGTTTACAAAATATCCAAGAAAGGGCTAAAACAATTAGTGCTATTTTGGAAATTAATAGTAAACCCAATAAAGGAACAACTATCAGGTTGAAAGCAAAAATCGGAAGTTTATAGAGCTCCCGATTTTTTTATTGGCGTTTCTTTGAACATAAACTTATCCTTTAGAAGTTTCATATCCTCACTTACTTTTCTATCCAGTACTTTTGCATAATGTTGCGTAGTGCGAAGGTTTTTATGTCCTAGCATTTTGCTCACGCTTTCTATAGGCACGCCGTTAGTTAGCGTTACCGTTGTGGCAAAGGTGTGTCGGGCAATGTGAAAGGTTAGTTCTTTCTCTATTTCGCAAATAGCTGCTATTTCTTTTAGATAAGCATTCATTTTTTGGTTAGACAGAATAGGAAGTAGCTTATCTTCATTATGGCATTGCGGGTGGTTCTCGTATTTATCGATAATCATTTGTGTTACAGGAAGGATTGGAATTTTAGATGCACTTTCAGTTTTTTGGCGGTGGGTAAATATCCATTTCTCACCATCAATTCCATAGCTTATATGCGACTTTGTTAGGTTTTTGACATCTATGTAGGCTAAACCTGTAAAACAGCTAAAAAGGAAGATATCGCGGACTAGAGAGAGTCTTTCTGTTTTGAAGTCTTTGTTGATAATGTTTTGAATTTCGTCTTCAGTTAGATAAACTCGCTCCACTTCTTTGACTTTTGATTTGTAGTTTGCGAATGGATTTTTGTCTAGCCAGTCATTGGCCAAACAAAGCTTGATGATTTTATTGAAGTTTTTTAGGTATTTTACTGCTGTGTTATTAGCACAGTTTCTAACGCTTCGCAACCAAAACTCGTAATCTGTTATAAAGGCATGATCAATCTTTGTGATATCGATATCGGAAATATTGTATTTCCATTGCATGAACTCAATGGTATGTTTCAATGAAGTAGTGTAGCGTTCTAGTGTTCCAGGAGAGTATTCTTTGCCAACAAGCTCTTTAATTTTGTTGTTGTGGTCTTCGAAGATAGGGACGAGCATGCGCTTGGTTTCAGTTAAACCAAATAATTCATTCTTTAAATTCTCAGAAGTAATTTTGATGTCTTTTTTAAAAAGTCTCTTTTCCGCTTCTAAAACTTGATTTTTTAGATAATCAAGATGACTATTGATTGTTCTAGCTTCTTCAGAAGTACCTTTAACTTTACTACCTTCTGAAGACCATTTATCTGGATTAATAGATTTGTTGGTACTAAACTCAAAACGCTTAGCGTTCACTGTAACTCTGGTGTAGATTGGACAAACTCCTAAATTGTTGACTTTTGCTCTCTTGATGTAAAAGAGAATGGATACGGATGTGTTCATTATTGGTTACCTTAAAGTTAGTATTAAATTTATTCGATTTAATTACTACACACAAGATGTACATTTTTTGTATATGCTATTGAACACCTTGTAGTAGCGGTGCTTTTGTTGCGAGGAGTCACTTAAATTTTAATTTTTTAGTGACACCTTGAAAGACACCTAAACTTTGAGATTTAATGAATAATTTGATATTGCCCTAAATGAAAAAACCCACTAAATTGTTGAATTTAGTGGGTTTTAGTACCGTTTGCTTTTCAGCTGGCGGAGAAAGAGGGATTCGAACCCCCGGACCTGTTACAGTCAACAGTTTTCAAGACTGCCGCATTCGACCACTCTGCCATTTCTCCAATAAGTCGTGCACTACTTCCGTATTGCGAGTGCAAATATAGAACGATTTTTTATTTCTGCAAACGTTTTCAAAAGAAAAAAGTAAAAAAAATACACTTTCCTCTTTACCCATTTCCCAACCATTTGAATGTCAGTAAATAAATAAAACTAAATTTTTAATAAAAAATCAAGAACAAGTGCTAGAACAAAGTCAAAGTTTCATTCGTACCGCTTTCTTTTCATATGCATAGCAACTAAAGAGATACTTTACAGCATGACAAACTATGCGTGTAGTCTAATGTTAACTATGCAAAGTGCAACATAAGAAACTTCGGACTCTGTGTACCTCCCTCAACACAATCCACTTCCAAAAACCAGCAACTCCATTCATTACTCTAATAAGAACTACTTCAACCGTTGCCTGAGGCACTCGAAGGTAAAAGGTAATAAAAAAATCCGTAACCACCTTCGCTCCCCCTAGGCGGACCCGTTTCATCCGCGTTCCCTTCCAAGTGCAACGCCTTTGCGTACTTTTCGAAAAAACTTTGCATACTTTGCGTTAAAAAACACGTACTAAAAATTCAATATCTTTGTAAAAAAACAATGCAATCAAAACTATACTGTCTAGAAAGTGTACCCAATATCACTACCCAAACATCCAGGATCATCCTACCCTCTCTAGAAAAACTAGCATTACAATACAACATCACCAACGTTTACCAAACCTGTGATAGCATTGAAGGATTAGAAGAAAGTCTAAGTACACTGCTTTATGAAGACCGAAACTTCAATAACTACGAAATCATCTACTTCGTATTTAAAGGAAAAGACAATAACATCATTATTGATAATTATTTATACAGTTTAGAAGAAATAGCCGAATTCTTTGAAGGTAAACTCACCAACAAACGCATCCATTTTGCCAATACCTTACAACTAGACCTAGATTCCGAAACCGCTCAATATTTCTTAGATGTCACAGGAGCTATTTCCATTTCAGGCTATCGCAACCCAGCACCAATACTAATTACCATTATCGACAATCCGTTCTTCGCCTTATGCCAAGAACATGATGACGTAACCGATATTGTAGAAGAATTATTTAAAAAGCATTACCCCTTAGCTAAAGCAATGGGATTTACTTTGCATTATTAATTACAAATACTTTGCAATCTCTTCCGCCTGGATACTATGATGCGAAACACGATACACGACTACCCCATCTTTCAACACAATTATCTGTGGCGATTGATGTATAACATTCAATTCATCCGCAATAAAATTAGAAACACTTCTATACGAAAGTAAATCCAAATAATTAAAATCTGCTTTTGAAACCAATAAATCATTACCGCTAACCAAGCGTTCTTTTGCATAAGCACTAATACCACAAGTCACACTATCTTTAAAGATAATTTGTGGTTTCTCGTTAGATTTTTCAACAATATCTTTTACTTGTTGCTCAGTTGTAATTGGATTCCAGTTTTTCATATTTATTATTTTTTATACAAAAGTATAACAATCAATTATCCTATAAAAAAAAGGGACTTATTTCTAAGTCCCTTTTTAAAAATTTTAATCAATATTTATTGAATTATAATAAATTCACTTCGTCTGTTTAATTGGTGTTGTTCTCTAGTACAAGGCACTTCATCTGTACAATTATTTAATAATTGAGATTCACCATATCCTTTACATGTTAAACGCTCTTTGGCAATTCCTTTCTTAATTAAATAATCACGTGTTGAATTTGCTCTAAAAGTTGACAATCTTAAATTATAAGCTTCACTTTGTCTACTATCTGTATGCGAACGAATATCGATTTTTAAGTTAGGATACATTTTCAAGATTTCAATAATTTTTGCCAACTCTACTTCTGCATCAGGTCTTATAAAATACTTATCTAAATCAAAATAAATAGTAATGTTTAATAATTTAACCAAATCGTCACCTGGCTTAGTTTTAATAACCTTCGGAGCAACTTCAAATACTTGATTATTTTGTTCAATTCCTTTAACTCTAAATTCTTTAGCTAAATAGCTATCATTTGCTACAAGAATATAAAATTCTCTATCAGTACGAACATCATTAAAGCTAAAATTACCTTGAGCATCTGTTACTGTTTCAGCAATCTTATTTTGATTTGCATCTAAAAGAGTAATTTTTGAATCAGCTATAGGTTCTTTAGATATTTCATCTATAACCTTATTAATAATAATCCCTTTTTTAGGCTCTGGATTTACTTTTACTTTATAGATATCGTCATACCCTTTTCCCCCATCTCTATTTGAAGAAACAAAGAAAATATTTTTAAATGGACTCTCTACAAATCCAAAATCATCACGCTCACTATTAATTGGAGCTCCTATATTATGAAAACTAGAGTAGTTCCCATTTTCATCTGGTACTGATTTAAAAATATCCAAACCTCCCATACCAATAAGTCCATCAGAAGAAAAATATAAAGTAGCATCAGAGGCAATAAACGGAAAAGTTTCTCTAGCTTTAGTATTAATTTTATCTCCTAAATTTTCAGGTTTTCCATAACTACCATCATCGTTGATAATAACTTTATACAAATCAGAATTCCCATAACCTCCTGGCATATCAGAAGCAAAATACAATGTTTTTTCATCAGGGCTTAAAGCAGGATGTGCAAAATTGTACTCATTATTATTAAAAGGAAGCTCTGTGATTTTACCCCATTTACCATTCTCTAAAGATGCTTTAAAAAGTTTAAGTTTAATTACTTTATCTTTATCCATAACAACTTTTCCATTGTTGTAATTGTTACGGGTAAAATACATGGTTTTACCATCTTTTGTAAAAACAGGACTAGATTCATGATATTTCGTATTAAACTCATCCACAATCTCATCAATGTAAACCGCTTTTGCTGAATCACTAAACTCTGCTCGATAAATATTCAAAAAGTTTTGATTGGTCCACTTATCAATTTTTTTATTATTCTTTTGAGGAATACGATTTGATACAAAATACATTTTCGTATCTTTAAAATATCCTCCATAATCTGAAAATTCAGAGTTGATACCAGCATCAGTAATTGTAAATTTATCTAAACTATTGTTTATATCAACTAAATACAATTTATTTTTTACATATAACTCTCCACGATAATCATTCGTTAAAGCATAAAATTTTTCCATCATCTTATCGGCTTCTTTATAAGCTTTTACTGCTTTTAACGATTGAGAATAACGAAAATAATACTCGGGGTCAAAGGTTTGGTTTTTCATTTGAAACAACTTGTCATACCAAACTTTTGATTTATCTAACATGCCATTGAAATAATAGGAATCTCCTAATTTCTGAAATAGTTCAACTGAAACATGACCTTTTTCTGCTACTTTTTCATAAATGGCTATAGCATCAATATAGGAGTATCCTTCATATTTTTTCTCTGCTATTTTTTCTTTTACTTCTTGTGCAGAAACAGAAAAAAAGCAACCTATACTTAATATACTTATAATTAATTTCATAATATCTAATTTTAGAAGAATCTAGGGTTTACAACTCGATCTGATTTTTTATTAAATTCATATCGAAGAAAGAATTCGTGCGAACCTGAATTATAGTTAGCTAATTTTGTTGTTTCCATATCATAAGCATAACCAATAAACCAATTGTCTGAGACTTGGAAACCTGCTAACATACTACCTGCAGCATCCCATCTGTAAGCAGCACCAAGAGTGAAACGTTCATAAAATAAAAAATTAGCCGATAAATCCATTTGTAAAGGTGAACCTTTAATAATTTTTGAAAGAAAGGCTGGCTTAAATTTTACATCAGGAGAAATTTCAAAAACCCTACCCATTATGAAATAATAATGCATACGCTCTGCTGCTACAGAATTTTGAGAAAATGTTCCTTGTCCTTTATCAAAATGTTTTGTCTCTAAAAAATTAGGTACCGATAAACCAAAATAAGTATTATCTGAGTAATAATATAAACCTGCTCCTACATTTGGAGAAAACTTATTATCTATATTATATTGTGCTAAAGCATCACCAGGATTATAAATATTAAGTTTAGTAAAATCTACATTTAAAAAATTACCAGTAGCTTTTATACCAAATGCCAATTTATAGTTTAACGAAACTGGTATGGAATAAGAAAAATCAATTGATATAGAATTCTCGTCAGAAGGCCCTATACGATCATTTATAAACGATAGACCTAAACCTAAATTTTCATTTCTTAATGGGGAATGAATTGTAAATGTGTTCGTAACTGGAGCTCCATCCAATCCTACCCATTGATTTCGATGTAAACCAAATACACTTAAAACATCTCTACTTCCTGCGTATGCCGGATTTATATTAATAGTATTATACATGTATTGTGTAAACTGCGAATCTTGTTGTCCAAATGAGGGCAACCACATTATGATTACAAGAATAAATATTTTTTTCATGATGTATTATTTTATTTTTTTAAAGAGGGAAGTCAAATAAATCCCTCCCTCTTTTCAATTATCTATTAATATATAAATATCCTGAACGCTCTTTATGTTTTCCTTGATTATTCACATATTTCACTATGTAAAAATAAGTACCAACAGGTAATTCAGATGCTTGATTGATGGTTACTCTTCCTTCAGAAATACCTCTAAAGTACTTTTGATTTTGACCGTATCCCTTAGTTTCATATACTAATACTCCCCATCTGTTATAAATTTCAACAGAATTATTTGGATACAATTCAATGTTTCGAATAACAAAAACATCATTATCACCATCTCCATTAGGTGTTACTAAATTAAAAATTTCTAACTCATCCTCAGATACTGAATGATTATTAACTTCTAAATAATCTGGAATACCATTTCCATTTGCATCATTTGGACTATTTGGATTGTTTCCAATTTCCTCACCATTTGTTAAACCATCACCATCACAATCACCATCTAAGAACTCTTGAGATTGTGGCAAAGTTATATTTTCCTCAACAGATTCACATGGATTTAGAGGATCTGTTCCGTCAATGACTTCTTGACCATTAGTCACTCCGTCACCATCACAATCTGCATCTAACCAAAGACCACCTTGTGATAACAGTACATGATTAATTTGATAATCACATGAATCTGTAGGATTTGTTCCATCAATAACCTCTTGTCCATTAGTTACACCATCACCATCGCAATCTCCCTGTAACCAAGTTAAAGTTGGAGTTGTATCTTGATTTGCGGCTACTAAATCACAAGGATTAGATGGATTAGTTCCGTCTAGAGCTTCCTGTCCATTAGTTACACCATCTCCATCACAATCATTAATTGGAAAGTCTAAACAACTACCTATTACAATTGCAACTGTTGCAACATCACAATTTGTTGGATTTAGTATCTCACATATTTGATATTGAATTAAATAACTTCCTGCTGGCGTTCCTGCAGGAATAAAAATAGAACCATTAACATCAATAGTTAATCCTGAGATACCATCATTATCAAGCAAAGTAATAGTTATTTCACTATCTAAAACAGGCAAACCATTTAAAGTGTCATTCAAAGTAATATCACCTGCAATTCCTCCAACAACCCCATTAAATAAAGTAGATGAATAATCATCATTAACAGCGTTGATAACTGGTGGTACTACGGTAACCAAGGTATTTGCTGTATCACAATTCGTTGGATTTAATACCTCACAAATTGAATACGTAACTGTATACGTTCCCGCTGGTGTACCTGGTGCTACGGTAATTGTACCGCTTGCATTTAATGTTAAGCCTGTTGGAACCGTTACTCCTGTTAAGGTAACCTCTGATGGATTGACTACTGCTCCATTTAAAGTATCATTTGTTAAGACAGAAGCAGTTGTTGCGCCTGTGTAACCATTGATTGGACCATAAGCATCTGCTACTGCATCTATTGGTGCTGCAGTAACTGTTACTACTGCATTTGCTGTATCACAATTCGTTGGATTTAATACCTCACAAATTGAATACGTAACTGTATACGTTCCCGCTGGTGTACCTGGTGCTACGGTAATTGTACCGCTTGCATTTAATGTTAAGCCTGTTGGAACCGTTACTCCTGTTAAGGTAACCTCTGATGGATTGACTACTGCTCCATTTAAAGTATCATTTGTTAAGACAGAAGCAGTTGTTGCGCCTGTGTAACCATTGATTGGACCATAAGCATCTGCTACTGCACACAAACCATTATTTACAGTTACACTAGAACCTGTTGCTGTACAAGTATTATCTGTTGTTGAACGAACACGTAAAG
>NZ_CALBSN010000011.1 GCF_937967675.1 uncultured Flavobacterium sp.
CACTGCTGCCTCCCGTAGGAGTCTGGTCCGTGTCTCAGTACCAGTGTGGGGGATCTCCCTCTCAGGACCCCTACCCATCATCGTCTTGGTAAGCCGTTACCTTACCAACTAACTAATGGGACGCATGCTCATCTTATACCGTTGGAACTTTAATTACATCTTGATGCCAAGTCGTAATGCTATGGGGCATTAATCCAAATTTCTCTGGGCTATTCCCCTGTATAAGGTAGATTGCATACGCGTTACGCACCCGTGCGCCGGTCTCAAAGGAGCAAGCTCCTTCTACCCCTCGACTTGCATGTGTTAGGCCTGCCGCTAGCGTTCATCCTGAGCCAGGATCAAACTCTTCATCGTATATTGTTTGATAGATTGCTCTATCTTGTTTTATTCGATTCAAGTCGCTAGGTTATTTTCAATTTACTCGAAAAATCTTACTCTCTCTTATTTTCAAAATTACATCGCTGTAATTTTGTGCTGTCAATTCAATATGTCTATGAACGTGTCATTCTTTTTTATTCTCGCCTCTCATTCGATTAGCGGGTGCAAAAGTACAACTCTTTTTTAATCTGGCAAGCTTTTTTGAAAAAATTTTTTGATTATTTTTCCCTGACCACTCAACCACTATTTTTAAGAACTTGTACGCTCCGATTCTTTCGTTTCGGGTCGGCAAAGATAGCACCTTTACTTTTTATTATCCAAATCTTTTTTCAACTTTTTTTAAAGTTTTTTTGACTTGTTTAATCTCTCAGTTTGTGTGTGAACTTCTGCTCTAATGCGGGTGCAAAAGTAGTAATCTTTTCTCTTCTCGCAAGCCTTTTGTAATCTTTTTTTATTCTTTTTTTTGATGTTTTTCTTAACACGCTGATAACAAGGATTTAATACAGAAAAGTTTTTACCTCCCCCTAGCCCCCCTTCAAAGGGGGAATGCTTTTTATTGGACATTGGTTTGTTAAACATATAAGTCTTGGAAGCGTTTTTTACTTATATATAGTGTGGGTAAAGTTCATGGAAGGGGTAAAATGTAGATAAATTAGATACAACATCCCCCTAACCCCCTTCGAAGGGGGAATTCTTTCTACAAATATAATAGTGTAATTCAGTATTCAGTTGTGGGCTTAACTACCTTAAGCAATAGCCTGCTGCGCAGGAGATTCCTAATCTGCGGAATGACAACTCGCAGGTGCGAGGGAAATTCTTTCTATGAGGCAATCGTTAATTTTGAATGGAAAAGTTTTTTATACCATTATATATATAATTTCAGGTTTAGGGTTTTCTTATTGAAATTAATTTATTCAAAAAATCTTAGAAGGAATTATCCCCTTGAGGGGACTTTAGGGGTGTTGCTCGCTTGACGAGCCAGCGGGATGGTTATCTGGAATACAAAACGTCTTATCTAGCCCCGATGGGAGGGGAAATCTTTTTTCTTTTTTGTTGCCTTCGAGAACCTCAAGCAACAAAAAAGAAACCTCAGGCAACAAAAAAGAAAAAAATTGTAACGGACAGCGGGACTAAAAGTCTTTATGGAATGCTGAACGGCTGCTTCAAATCTTTTTTAACATTATACCTTATATATATTGTATGGATTTTATTATTCGTTTATATTTGCACCTTATAAATTTTAAACAATGATAAAAGTTACTTTACCCGACGGGTCGGTTAAGGAGATGGCTCAAGGAGTTACTCCAATGGATGTTGCGAAAAGCATTAGTGAAGGTTTGGCTAGAAACGTGATTTCGGCTTCCTATAATGGTACCACTATTGAAACGACGACGACCTTAACGACGGACGGTACACTTATATTATATACATGGAATGACAAAGAGGGTAAAAAAGCTTTTTGGCATTCGACTTCGCACGTGATGGCGCAAGCGCTTCAAGAAATGTATCCTGGAATTAAATTAACGCTTGGACCTGCGATTGATAATGGTTTCTATTACGACGTAGATTTTGGCGACCAAAGAATCACAGATGCCGATTTCAAAAAGATTGAAGATCGTGTGTTAGAAATTTCGAGAGAGAAACATGAATTTAAAATGCGTTCGGTTTCAAAAGCAGAAGCATTGGAGGTTTATAAAGATAATGAGTACAAAACCGAGTTGATTTCGAATTTAGAAGACGGAACGATTACGTTCTGCGATCATTCAAACTTCTTTGATTTGTGTCGTGGTGGACATATTCCGAATACAGGAATTATCAAAGCTATGAAAATCTTATCGGTGGCGGGTGCTTACTGGAGAGGTGATGAAAAGAACAAGCAGTTAACTCGTGTTTACGGAATTTCGTTCCCAAAACAAAAAGATTTAACGGATTACCTTGAATTATTAGAAGAAGCAAAACGTCGCGACCATAGAAAATTAGGAAAAGAATTAGAATTATTCCATTTTTCACAAAAAGTAGGTCAAGGTTTGCCGTTATGGTTACCAAAAGGTGCTGCTTTACGCGATAGATTAGAGCAATTCTTGAAAAAAGCACAGAAAAAAGCAGGTTACGAGCAAGTAGTTACGCCTCATATTGGGATGAAAGACTTGTATGTAACTTCTGGACACTATGCTAAATATGGTGCAGATAGTTTCCAACCAATTCATACACCAGCGGAAGGCGAAGAGTTCTTGTTAAAACCAATGAACTGTCCACACCACTGTGAGATTTACAATGCAAGACCTTGGTCGTACAAAGATTTACCAAAACGTTATGCTGAATTTGGAACGGTATATCGTTATGAGCAATCGGGAGAATTACATGGATTAACTCGTGTTAGAGGATTTACTCAGGATGATGCACATATTTTCTGTACGCCTGATCAATTGGATGCTGAATTTAAAAATGTAATTGATTTAGTATTGTACGTTTTTGGTTCGTTAGGATTTGAAAACTTTACGGCTCAGGTATCAGTTCGTGATTTAGACAATCCGGATAAATATATAGGTAGCGTTGAAAACTGGGAAAAAGCAGAAAATGCAATTATCAGTGCAGCGAAAGACAAAGGATTAAATTATGTGATTGAAGCTGGAGAAGCGGCTTTCTATGGTCCGAAATTGGATTTCATGGTAAAAGATGCTTTAGGCAGAAGTTGGCAGTTAGGAACCATTCAGGTAGATTACAACTTACCGGAGCGTTTTGAATTGTCTTATAAAGGTGCGGATGACAAGTTACATCGCCCTGTTATGATTCACCGAGCGCCTTTTGGATCAATGGAACGTTTTATCGCTATTTTATTGGAACACACAGCAGGAAATTTCCCAATTTGGTTGATGCCAGAGCAGGCTATAATCTTGTCTTTGAGTGAGAAATATGAAAATTATGCTAAAAAAGTTTTAGATTTGCTAGAAAATCACGAAATTCGCGCCCTAATTGACAACCGAAATGAAACAATCGGTAAGAAAATTAGAGAAGCGGAGATGAACAAATATCCGTTTATGCTGATTGTTGGCGAGGAAGAAGAGAAAAACGGAACGGTTTCAGTAAGACAACGCGGACAAGAAGGAAAAGGAAATGTATCGGTTACTATTGAGCAATTTGCAGCAATGATAAACGAAGAAATCAATAAAACATTAAAACAATTTTAAGTTTAACTAAAATCTTAAAGCCATAGCAATTAGAAACAACAGAGGTTTTCAACCTCGCGAAGAGAAAAAAGCAGCGCATCGTATCAACAATTTGATTCGTGTACCTGAAGTACGTTTAGTAGGCGAAAATATTGAGCCTGGAGTTTACAAAATAGCAGAAGCCCTTCGCTTAGCTGAAGAGCAAGAAGTTGATTTGGTAGAGATTTCTCCAAATGCTGAACCGCCCGTTTGTAAATTGATGGATTATGGTAAGTTTTTGTACCAACAAAAGAAGAGAGAAAAAGAGCTTAAAGCAAAATCTACTCAGATTGTAATTAAGGAAATCCGTTTTGGACCTCAAACAGATGAGCATGATTATGAGTTTAAGAAAAAGAATGCCATCAAATTTTTACAAGACGGGGCTAAATTAAAAGCCTTTGTATTCTTTAAAGGACGTTCGATTATCTATAAAGAGCAAGGACAAATTTTATTATTACGTTTGGCTCAAGAATTGGAAGAGTTTGGAAAAGTAGAAGCGATGCCCGTTTTAGAAGGAAAACGTATGATTATGTACATTGCTCCGAAAAAGAAAAAGTAAGCAGTTAGCAGTCGCAGTATTCAGTAATTACTCTGTAAACTGAAAACCGAGACTGAAAACTAAAAAATAATAAGTAAGATAGATTATAAATACAGGAAGAAAATGCCTAAAATGAAAACGAAATCTAGTGCTAAGAAACGATTCAAAGTTACTGGTTCTGGAAAGATCAAAAGAAAACACGCTTTTAAAAGTCACATTTTGACTAAAAAATCTAAAAAGCGTAAATTAGCTTTAACTCACGCTACATTGGTTCACCCAACAGATGAGAGAAGCATTAAACAACAATTAAATTTAATTTAATCGTTGTTGGTTAAAACAATTTAGTAACCCTGGAGTGGGCTGTTTTGAATTCAGAATTTTGAGTTTAGAATTTAGAAGAATCGAAAGATCGCCTTACTGCAAAAAACATTTAAAATTATGCCAAGAGCAACAAATTCAGTAGCTACTAAAGCTAGAAAAAAAAGAGTATTAAAACAAGCCAAAGGTTTCTTTGGAAGACGTAAAAACGTTTGGACTGTAGCTAAAAACGCGGTAGAAAAAGCAATGGCTTATGCTTACCGTGATAGAAAACAAAACAAAAGAAACTTCCGTGCATTATGGATTATGCGTATTAACGCTGGTGCTCGTTTACACGGAATGAGTTATTCTCAGTTTATGGGGAAATTAAAAGCTAACAATATCGAATTGAACCGTAAAGTTCTTGCTGATTTAGCTATGAATCACCCAGCAGCTTTCGCAGCTATCGTTAATAAAATTAAATAATTACGTCTAACTCAGTTTATCTTACTTATATATTAAACCCCGATGAAAATCGGGGTTTTTTATTTGTAGTGTGTTTGGATTGTGGGCACGGAATGCAATTCCGCGCTATCGGGTAAATAATGCAATTACAACTAATAAAAATAAAATTCTTTTTTGCATGATATTATTTTGTTTGTGGGCACGGAATGCAATTCCGCGCTATCGGGATTTCCGTGCTTTATGGATTACGCGTATCAATGCTGGTGCACGTTTACATGGTATGAGTTATTCTCAATTTATGGGGAAAGTAAAAGCTAACAATATCGAATTGAACCGTAAAGTTCTTGCAGATTTAGCTATGAACCACCCAGCTGCTTTCACAGCTATCGTTAACAAAATTAAATAATTACGTCTAACTCAGTTTATCTTACTTATATATTAAACCCCGATGAAAATCGGGGTTTTTTATTTGTAGTGTGTTTGGATTGTGGGCACGGAATGCAATTCCGCGCTATCGGGTTTTTATTTGGTGTAGTTTTGATTGTGACACGGAATACAATTCCGCGCTATAGGACTGTTAGTAATCAGTTTTAATCAACTTTTGCGAAATAATAACCAAGGTCTTTTACTACATACAAATGAGGTTCTCCCCAAAACATAGGTCGATAAATAGTTAACTCAAAACCAGCATTTCCTAATTCGTATTGATATGTTAATTCCAAATCAGAGCCATTTATTTCATAAGTTCCTTTCCCCCATGTATCACTTTCAAAATTACCATCATCATTTAATGTCAATTTATCATTTAGATTTGGCCCTTCTGCTACTGCAGATGGAAAATGATAAATATAAGTTCCTGAAATAAATCGCGGTGTATAAATATTATCATATGCTAATGATAAAGTAATAAATAAAACTATCAATATAATTATAATATTTCTACGATTCATAAATAAAATTGTTGCAAACATTAATATGGCTTGCTTTCAGTGGCGTTGAACCAACACAAAGCCATTACAAAAATAACAAAAAATTCCATTCAGCTGCGGATATTCCGTAGGAAAATCTGAAAATAGTCATTGAAACAAACCGCTGTTGTGGCACGTTTTTTTAATTAAAATCTCTTTCGGTTAAAATAATTTTATATTCAACTTCATTCATTTTGAGAATTCCACTATTCAGAATTTTAAATTCCCAATTAATTCTGTCAAATATGTTTCTATTTAAAACTTCCTTCTCCTTTGTTACAATTATTGTGTCAATCCCTTCAAGAAAATCAACTCCTTTGTCTTTAGCGGTTCCAATTTCTCCATATTCCACAATAAGTAATTCTGAGTTAGGTTTTAATTCTACTGTTTTAATAGAGTCTTTATCAGATATATTTCTATTTCCATATTTTAATATTGATTCAACTTTAATATTCGATTCAGTTCTGTTTTCTACAACGAATCTATTTACAACACCAGGGTCGCAAGAAGTGAATATTATTAAAATTAGAATTAAGCTAATTCTTTTCATTCAGTTTTTCTAAAATTTGCTACAACTCGTTTATACCATCAAATATATACAACTTTTTAATAATTCTGTAGTAAAAACCTTCTTTACTATTATTCCTCAGAATTCAATACCTTTACACTTTAAAAACAATACTTTGAATACTACCAAAACCATAACGGGCTTTCATCCGAAAAACAAACACCACGGCAAATACGATTTCAAAACTCTAATTGTGGCTAATCCTGATTTAGCGCCATTTGTTGCGGTAAATGAATTTGGCACCGAAACGATTGATTTTGCGAATCCTGATGCGGTGAAAATGTTGAACAAAGCCTTGTTGTTGCATTATTATGGTTTGAAAAATTGGGATATTCCAAAAGGTTTTCTTTGTCCGCCGATTCCGGGTCGTGCGGAATATATTCATCAAGTTGCCGATGTTTTAGCAGATACGTACGGAACGATTCAAACCAAGCATAAAATTCGCATTTTAGATATCGGAATTGGAGCGAATTGTATTTATCCGATTATTGGTGTTTCAGAATACGATTGGCGTTTTGTGGGTAGTGAAGTCGACAAACAGGCTTTTGAAGCGGCTCAGGAAAATATCAATTCGAATCAGAAATTAAAAGAAAACGTTACGTTGCGATTGCAAACTTCTAAACGGAATATTTTCAAGAATATCATTCTTCCAGAAGACAAATTTGATATGACGATTTGTAATCCGCCTTTTCATAGTTCGAAAGAAGAAGCAAATAAAGGCACGATTCGTAAAAATAAAAACTTAGGTATTGAAGATTCAAAGAAACCTACGTTAAACTTTGGTGGAGTGAATTCCGAACTTTGGTGCGAAGGTGGCGAATTGACTTTCATCAGCAATATGATTTATGAAAGTGTGCATTTTAAATCGCAATGCAAATGGTTTTCTTCGTTAGTTTCGAAAAAGGATAATTTGAAACCGTTGCTTTCACATCTTAAAAAAGTAAAAGCTACGTACCAAATTACAGAAATGAAACACGGGAATAAAGTGAGTAGAATTTTGTTTTGGACTTTTAAAGAGTAATAGGTTAAACGTTTCTATAGTTCTCGATACATTTTTCATTTATAAATCCCTAGATTTATAAATGAAAAACACTCGAAATGACGATAGTGGAATTGCGTTTTTAATGGTTAAATAAAAAGGCAAATGAGAATAAGTAAAAGGTATTAAAGCGTTTCTGATAGTTCTCAATACATTTTGTTCTTAAAAATCTAAGGATTTACAAACACAAAACACTCGAAATCACATAAGAATAATACAGTAACAACTAACATTATGCAAGAATTACATAGGCTTTTAGATCAATTAGAATCGGATATTTCGTCTTTTGACAAAGTGAATTTAGCGGTTTCTTCGGGAAGCGTGGGTTGGCATATGGCGCATAGCTTAAAAACGATTGACCAAATTGTAACGGCTTGTAAACATTCGAACCCGTCGAAATATCAATGGCATTTCAATTTTAAACGCTTTTTAATTATGTCAGTAGCGAAAAAGATTCCAAGAGGAAAAGCAAGAGCTCCAAAAATCGTTAGACCTGAAGGTGATATTTCTCTAGAAACTTTGAGTTTAGGTTTAGAAAAAGTGAGAGAAAATCTAAAAGATTGGGATAAATTGGATAAAAATGCTCATTTTCCACATCCATTTTTTGGAATGTTAAACAAGAAGAAAACTGAATATTTTTTAATATTACATACCAAACATCATTGGATGATTATTAAGGATATTTTGAAATAAACTATGTTTTTAATTTTTTCTTTCTCGCAGCAGGAAACAATACGTTGTTTAAAATCAAGCGATAGCCTGGAGAGTTTGGATGTAAATCTAAAACCGTGGGTGCATCTCCTACTCTATGTTGGTAATCTTCTGGATCGTGTCCGCCGTAAAACGTGAACATTCCTTTTCCTTTGGTACCGTGAATGTAGCGCGCTTCTCCATTAATTTTACATTCGCCCATCACTAAAACATTCGATTTTAATTTCTCGGCATCAAAAGCGGTAGTTTGTCCCATGAATCCTTTTACTAATTGAGTGTGATTTTGGCACAACATGGTAGGAATTGGATCCCATTTTGCGGAGTATTCCATTAAAGTAAAGTAATCTTTATCCATAGTGAAAGCCCCTTTTCCGTGTTGCTCTGTAGTATCAATATCTGAGAACTCGTACACCATTGGATTACGAACTAGGTTGTAATTCTTAAAAGCAAATGTGCTGGAATAATCTATTTTAGTCTGATAATTGGCATCGGCGTCATCACCGTCAAACATAGGTTCGCAAATATCTACACCTTCTGCTGAAAGTGCAATGTCAAAACTATCCGTTGCTGAACACATGGCAAACATGAAACCTCCACCGATAACAAAATCTCTGATTTTTTTTGCAACCGCTAACTTTTCTTCTGATACTTTGTTATAGCCTAACTTTTTTGCCAATGCTTCCGCATCTGCTTTTTGTTGAATGTACCAGGGCATATTGCGATAATTTCCAAAAAATTTTCCATATTGTCCTGTAAAATCTTCATGATGCAAGTGCAACCAATCATATAATAATAGTTGATCAGACAATACTTCCTCATCATAAATTTCTGTATAGGGAATTTCAGCATAGGTCAACACCATTGTCACCGCATCGTCCCAAGGTTGTTTTCCTTTTGGAGTATATACGGCTATTTTAGGTGCTTTTTCTAAGACAACCGTTTCCATATTTTGAGAAGGCGAACTAATATCATCTAAAATAGAATTGGCGGATGCATCCGATAGTATTTCAAAAGTTACTCCTCTGATTTGACATTCTTTTCTAATTTCTGGAGCATCGGGTAATAAAAACGAGCCGCCTCTGTAATTTAACAACCAACTTACTTTGTAACTTTTATCTAAAGCCCAATAGGTAATTCCGTATGCTTTTAAGTGATTTTGCTGTCCTTCGGCTTCCATTGGGAGCAATAGAAATGATGCTCTGCTTGTAAAAGTGCAAAGAAAAAACAATACTATAAATAAATTAAGACTTTTAAACTTCATGAATTTCATATATAATCGACTAATTTAAAACATTTTTGGGGATTTACATTTACAGAAATGTTAAAGTCATACCCCCGTAAAAATACCTGGTTACCCCCGTAAAAATACTTGGTTTGAAAATCAGGTATTTTTACGCTTACACAGGATTTTTTTTTATCCTAGTTTTGACTTGTAGATATAAACAAAAATGAGAATGGATTCAAACAGCAAAAACACATCGCTATTAAACTCAAGAGAAATGAAATTATTAAAAAAAATTGGATATATCGTGTTGATAATAACAATTCTAGTGTATTTTATTTTAGTTTTTCAATTTTGCAGAAACTATTAATTTCATTCACATAATATGCATTTAAGACCCCATATTATTAGAGTCTTCTAAGTTTATTATTTTATTTTGTATGGCAAAAATTACCAATCCTGCCATATTTTTTGAATTTGTTTTTACTAACAAATTATTTCTATGGCCGTCAACCGTTCTGGTACTTAAACTCAACATCTCTCCTATTTCAACCGAACTGTATTGCTTACAAATTAACTCTAAAACTTCTCGTTCTCTTTCCGTTAAAAAATCCTCATCAAGAATAGTTCTTGAAGAAACGCTTGAGATTATATTTTGATGAATTACTTCCATAACGGTTTCATTATAATAAAATCCCTTTTGGGCAACTTCATTTACCGTTTTAATCATATCGGTTGGTGAAGCACTCTTAACCAAATAAGATGCAGCTCCTACATTTATCATATTGGCTATGAACGACCTTGTGTTATAACTTGTAAGTGCAATAACTCGAATAGAAGAAAAGTCTTTATGAATAATTTTTGTGGCTTCCACTCCATTTAAATGAGGCATTTTTAAATCCATCATTATAATATCTGGAAGTTGCGATGTCGTTTTTAAATGTTCAATTAAGTCGCTCCCATTTGAAGTTTCATAAATAATTTCAATATTGGGTTCACGATTAAGTAAGAAATAGATTCCTTTACGGAACAATTCCTCATCATCAGCTAAAATTATTTTAATTTTATTATTCATCACTTAAAGTTAAACACCATAATTACACCTTCATTAGGTTGAGAATTAAAACTAAACTGACCACCTAAGAAGTTTATTCTACTTTCTATGTTTTTCATTCCCAATCCTTTTTGGTATTCCTCACTTGAATTGTCAAATCCGATACCATTATCAATGTAAGTACAACTATTTTGGCCATCGAAGTTAGTGAATTGAATTGAAATTTCAGTTGCTTTTCCATGACGTACTGAATTATTTAACAGTTCTTGCAAGATTCGAAATATATGTAAATGTTTTTCAATAGGATAGTTGTCAAAATTAATTTGATTATCAAATGAAACTTTAACAATTTTAGTGCTATTTAACTCTTCTACTAATTCTTCAATACCTGCATGAAGTCCAAATTTTTCTAATACTGGAGGCAATAAATCGTGTGCTATACGCCTCGAATTTTCAATGGCATTTTGGGTTAATTCAATAATATTATTTGTAATTTCCATTTGCTCTTCCTCATTTAAATTAGGTGTTTTAAGCAAATGACTGTTTAAGGAAACTATATTTAGTTTTGAACTAATATCGTCATGCAAATCTTGTGCTATTCGTTTGCGTTCTTCTTCCTGAGCAAACAAAATGGAATGCAACAACTCTTTTTGATGTTCAATTTCCAAATTTTTCTTGTCTACTTCTATTTTTACAATTTTTTTTCTTGAAAAATAGAAAAACATAATTAGCACCATAAACATGGATATAAATGCAAGTAAGACAAAGAAAAATACTTGAATTATTTCGCTATTTTCTAAATTAATTTCTTTCATTTCTTATTAAAATAAATTAATTTCCATTGATAAAAGAAGAATGCAAATTTTATGTATTGCAGTATGATATTTATATCAATCATTATATCATTAAATTCATCGAACTCTAAAATAACAACCAACTTGTAAATTAAAAAAATAAAAGTACTCGTAAATAAATAAAACAACAGTCCAATATTTGTAAAATAATATTCTGACTTTCCTCCAAGATTATTGTACAAATGCATAGTTGAATAAATAATTAGAGGCATGGATGTTAAATAAGTTTCTAAAAGATTAAACTCTAGAAACAAATTAGGATTAAATAAGTACCTTGAAAATAAAAAAATAGGCAGTACAATTAATAAAACGTAAACCGAAATTAATTGTGCTTTTGTTTTTAATAATAGAGAATAGAAATAACTCAGTATTACAAATTGGAATAACTCATAAAAATGATGCAAGAATACATTGTAAATACGAAACCATTTCCACAAATTGGAACTAATGTAATCGATGATTAAAACACCTACTATATAAATTGTAAAAATCTTGTAAGCTTTTCCATTTTTGAAAAAACCTACAAGATAAAGTAAGCATAATACTGCAGACGTAAAATATAAATATTTAGAATCTAACAAAATTAAGGCGTAAATAGAGGACTTGAAGGATCACAACATTTAGGACATGGTTGCGTTGTATCGTAAATCAAATGGTCTGCGCTAATTAAGTCTTTTCCATTTGCGTCAACGCCTACATACGCTAATTTTTGCGTTCCGGTTGCATCTACTCCCATGTAGGCTCTCACATCTACAACTCCATCGGTTGCTAATAATTCTCTAAGAGCATCACCAGGGATTAAATGACCTTTTGCTAAATCTTTCGGGGGATTGGTTCTCCATGAAGTTGTCAAAGCTTTTGCTTCATCGAGAGAAATTGTAAAATCTGCCATAATAAGTTTTTATAATTGAGTCATAAATGTAGTAAAAAAATTAATAAAAAAAACAGACGATTTGTCTGTTTTTTTTTTATTCTTTATACATCTCATTTAAAAAGGAACGTCAGAATCATCATCAAATGAATTCATTGCGCTTCCAAAAGCTTCATTAGGCGTAGGCAAATTAGGTGTGATGAAAGGATTCGTATCATCAAGATTCATTTTTGAAGGTAGGGCATCAAAAGGCGAACCAAAATCATCTAAGTTATCAAACTTACCTAAATTTCCTATGAATTTTAAACGAATATTATCTAAACCTCCATTACGGTGTTTTGCTACAATAAATTCGGCTTGACCTTGCGTTGGTGAACGTTCTTCATCATCCCATTCGTCAATTTTATAATATTCTGGACGGTAAATAAACGATACAATATCGGCATCTTGCTCAATTGCTCCTGACTCCCTTAAATCGGAAAGTAAAGGACGTTTGCTTGAACCACGGGTTTCTACCGCACGAGATAACTGCGAAAGTGCAATCACAGGAACGTTCAACTCTTTGGCTAAGGCTTTTAAATTTCGGGAAATGGTCGAGATTTCTTGCTCACGATTACCACCACCTTTTCCGTTTCCACCAGCTGTCATCAACTGAAGGTAGTCGATTACAATCATTTTGATTCCGTATTGTGAAGAAAGACGTCTAGCTTTTGCCCGTAAATCGAAAATCGATAGTGATGGGGTATCATCAATAAACAAAGGCGCTTTTTCTAAGTCTTTTACTTTGATAGACAATTGCTCCCACTCGTGTTTTTCTAATTTTCCAGTTCTTAATTTTTCAGATGATAATCCGGTTTCGGAAGAAATCAAACGTGTAATCAACTGAACCGAAGACATCTCTAGTGAGAAAAAAGCTACTGGCGCACCATAATCAATGGCCATATTTCGTGCCATCGATAACGTAAATGCCGTTTTACCCATACCCGGACGTGCTGCCACAATAATTAAATCTGAAGGTTGCCATCCTGAAGTTAACTTATCCAAATCGTGAAAACCTGTTGGAATTCCACTCAAACCTTCTTTACCTGCAATTTCTTCAATTCGTTTTTTAGCTTGAATTACCAAACTTTGAGCAGTTTCAGAACTTCGTTTGATGTTTCCTTGCGTTACTTCGTACAATTTAGATTCGGCTTTGTCTAGTAAATCGAATACATCTGTAGATTCATCATACGATTCTTCAATAATTTCATTAGAAATTTTAATCAAACTTCTTTGAATGTATTTTTGCAGAATAATACGTGAATGAAACTCAATATGAGCCGAAGAAGAAATCTTTTGTGTTAACTGAATTAAATAAAAATCACCACCCGCCAATTCCAATTTTCCGTTTTTCTTCAATTGAGCCGAAACGGTTAATAAGTCTATTGGTTGTGTTTCATTGAACAACTGAACTATGGCTTCAAAAATATATTGGTGTGCCTCTTTATAAAAGGCATCGGGTTGTAAAATATCAATTACCTCATCTACCCCTTTTTTATCAATCATCATGGCACCAATCACTGCCTCCTCAAGTTCTAATGCTTGTGGGGGTAACTTTCCTTTTTCCAAATTGATAATCGTAGTTTTATCTACTTTTATCGGGTTCATATTTCTGACATTTTCCATATTGCTAAGGTACTCTTTTTTTATAAAATTTTAAATCGAGTTCTTAATACTGCGCTGTTAATAACTTCAAAATTTTGTTAATAAGACAAAAAAAATCCGAAACTTAGGGCTTCGGATTTTTTTTATAATTTGAAAATAAGTGACTACTCTTTGAATTCACCCATTTTGCTATATTTATCCATACGTTTTGCCACTAAATCTTTTGTTGATAAATCTTTTAATTCGTTGTAAGCTTTTGTTACATATTCGGCAACCGATTTAAAAGTAGTTTCTTTATCATAGTGAGCACCACCAAGAGGTTCTGGAATGATATCGTCGATTAACTTTTGTTTTTTCATATCGAAAGAAGTTAATTTCAAAGCTTCGGCTGCCTGTTCTTTATATTCCCAACTTCTCCATAAGATGGAAGAACATGACTCTGGAGAAATTACAGAATACCAAGTATTTTCTAACATATATACTCTATCTCCTACTCCAATTCCTAATGCTCCACCTGAAGCTCCTTCTCCAATGATTACAGAAATAATTGGTGTTTTTAAACGAGCCATTTCAAAAATATTTCTTGCAATAGCTTCTCCTTGTCCTCGCTCTTCAGCTTCTAAACCTGGATATGCTCCTGGGGTATCAATTAATGTTAATACAGGAATATTAAATTTCTCTGCCATTTTCATTAAACGCAATGCTTTACGATATCCTTCTGGATTCGCCATCCCGAAGTTTCTGTATTGGCGCATTTTAGTATTAATCCCTTTTTGCTGACCAATAATCATAAACGATTGTCCGTTGATTTGACCTAATCCCCCTACCATGGCTTTATCGTCTTTGAAATTTCTGTCGCCAAAAAGTTCTAAAAACGTTCCATTCGTAATATTAGTAATGTGCTCTAATGTGTACGGACGGTTTGGATGACGTGATAATTGAACACGTTGCCAAGCGGTAAGGTTTTTGTATATTTTTTTCTTAGTTTCTTCTAATTTCTTCTCAATTTGCTTGCATGTATTTGATACATCTACATCTGACTCTTGACCGATAATTTGACATTTATCTAATTGGTCTTCAAGCTCTTTAATTGGTAATTCAAAATCTAAATATTCCATAATCGGTTTATTAGGGTTTGTGTTTGTTGTTACAAAGATAAAATTTTCAATTAACTTTAATAAATTAATCGGTAATAAGTTGTTTCTTTTTCTTGCTTTTTACAATTCCATTAGCAATAACCGTGATAAGAATTAATAAGGCTCCCACATAAAACAAAGGTGTCATTTCTTCTGTATCATCAAAAATTAGAAGCGCTAAAATAATTCCATAAATAGGTTCTAAGTTAATGGTTAACATTACGGTAAATGGACTCAAAAACTTCATCACTTTTACGGATGCTGAAAATGCATAAGCCGTACAAATGGATGACAACAAGAACAACCAAATCAAATCGTTCATTGAAAGGGCAAAGAAAGCGGGTGTAAAACTTCCTGCAAAAAACAAGTAGCCACTTAAAAAGAAAACCCCACTTGATAATTCATAAAGTGAAATGATATTAGGATCGTATTCTTTGGCATATTTTCCGTTAATTACAGAAAATAAAGCCGAAAGAAATGCTGATGAAACGGCTAAGTAAATTCCGGTAGTATATTTTGTTTCAACATTAAAGATGATTCCTAACCCTATTACTACTATGACGCCAAAAAGCAGTTCATACCAAATCACTTTTCTTTTGTAAAAAATAGGTTCTAAAATGGAAGCAAAAAAAGCACCTGTAGACAAACACGCTAAGGTTATAGAAACATTAGACACTTTAATTGCTTGGTAAAATGTGAGCCAATGGGCCGCAATGATAATTCCGCAAAGAAGAAACCCAATAAAAATATGGAACGGCACTTTTACTTTTTCTTTATTTAATAACACAACAAAAGTCATGATAACTGAAGCAAAAAGCATGCGATACCAAACCAAATCTAAGGCTTCTAATGATATTAATTTGCCTAAAATTGCTGTAAACCCCCAAATAAAAACGATTACATGAAGGTGTAAATAACTTTTTAAATTATCGTTTTGCATTGCGAAGTAGGTAATAAGCTAGAATTCCAAAAACAAGATTAGGCAACCAAACCGCTATAAACGGCGGAATACTTGATTTTTCTGCTAACGTGCCGAATACTTTATCAAAAAATATAAAAACAAAAGCAATCACAATACCAATTGCTAAATTAATTCCCATACCTCCTCTTCTTTTCATTGAAGATACAGCAACTGCTATAATGGTAAGTATAAAAGCAGATACAGGCAAACTAAACTTTTTATAAAATACTACTAAATATGTATTGATATTTCCATTACCTCGTGATCGTTCTTTTTCAATAAAATGGTTTAACTCTCCTATGGTCATCGTTTCTGCAACGTAAATTACAGGTGTTAAATCATCTGGTTCAAAATTGTATTTGACCATTAATTTATCACTAGAAACAATTTCATCATTTGTTTCCCCAACAATTCTTCTATTATATCCATAAAGTGTATAATTTTTGGTAGTTTCTTCATAACGAATTCTATTTGCCGTTACCTTCTCTATCAATACATTATCTTGAAACTTTTCATAGGTGAAATTAAATCCCGTTTGCGACAAATAATTATAATTGCTAACATAAATATTCTCCTCTAACTTGCCGTCTTTTTTAATTTGTCTGAAAATATCGGATGTTTCTCTAGTCTGCGAATTCCCTTTTAGGTTTTGATATCGAAAATCGTTAAAGCCTTTACTAGCTTTAGGAACCAAGAAAAATCCCATTACTAAGGCAAAAATAGAAACGATAATTGCCCCATATATAAAAGGTCGCAAAAATCTACTAAACGATATTCCTGAACTCAAAATGGCAATAATCTCGGTATTGTTCGCCAACTTTGAGGTAAACCAAATAATGGATAAGAATAAAAAGATAGGAAATAACAAATTGGCAAAATAAATCGTAAAATCACCATAATAGATTAAGATATCTTTCAAAGGAATTTTTTTCTCAATCATTTTATTCACCTTTTCTGAAACGTCAATTGTTATCCCAATAGGAATAAACATAATCAACATCACCGAAAAAGTGACCAAATAGCGTTTTAAAATGTATTTATCTATTATTTTCATCCTAAAATTTAGAATTTAGAATTTAGAATTTAGAATCAAAAACGAATAGCCTTTAAACTTTCATTTTCTAACTTCTAAATTCTAACTTCTTATTTTATAATCGCTGACTCATTTGAATCACCATTTTATCTTTCCATTCTCTAAAAGTTCCTGCTAAGATTTGTCTTCTAGCTTCGCGAACCAACCACATATAAAAACCTAAGTTGTGAATGGTTGCAATTTGTTTTCCTAAAAATTCATTCGCAGCAAAAAGGTGTCTTAAATACGCTTTTGAATATTCGGTATCTACCCAAGTGTGGCCCATTTCGTCAATTGGCGAAAAATCAGCTTCCCACTTTTTGTTTTTGATGTTAATAGAACCGTGAGCTGTGAATAACATTCCGTTTCTGGCGTTACGTGTTGGCATCACACAATCAAACATATCAATACCTAACGCAATATTTTCTAAAATGTTGATTGGTGTTCCTACTCCCATTAAATATCTTGGTTTGTCTTCTGGAAGAATGGCTGTTACCACTTCGGTCATGGCGTACATTTCTTCTGCTGGTTCTCCTACTGATAATCCTCCAATAGCATTTCCTTGCGCTCCAGCGTTGGCAATATATTCTGCTGATTGTTCTCTTAAATCTTTAAACGTACTTCCTTGAACAATTGGAAAAAACGTTTGCTCATAACCATATTTAAATGGTAACTTATCTAAATGGGTAATACAACGGTCTAACCAACGGTGCGTCATGTGCATTGAACGTTTTGCATAGCGATAATCACATGGATACGGCGTACATTCGTCAAATGCCATAATGATATCAGCCCCAATAGTTCTTTGAATTTCCATTACATTTTCTGGAGAAAAGAAATGATACGAACCATCGATGTGCGATTTGAATTTCACCCCTTCTTCTTTAATCTTTCTTCTTCCTGATAATGAATATACTTGATACCCACCTGAATCAGTTAGTATATTTCTATCCCAATTCATAAATTTATGCAAACCTCCAGCCGCTTCTAAAATTTTGGTTTGAGGTCTTAAATATAAATGATAGGTATTCCCCAAAATAATATCAGGGTTAATGTCTTGTTTTAACTCGCGTTGGTGTACTCCTTTTACAGAGGCAACTGTTCCTACAGGCATGAATATCGGAGTTTCAATAACACCGTGATCGGTAGTTATTTTTCCGGCTCTGGCTTTACTTTTTGGGTCTTTGGTAATTAAATCAAACTTCATATTGTGCTTTTACGAACGGCAAAGATAAATTAATTTCAATTGTAGTTTTAGAATTTAGGATAAAATTAGAAAAATCAAGGTCAAGTTCAAGTTCAATTTCAAGTACAAGTTCAACTTCAAAAATCAAATTCAAAATAAAAAAATAATAACTTTCAACTTAAAGCATCCAAAATTATTGGAACACCGATTGAAGAAATGAAAGAAATCTTAAAAAATCATACAGGTAAGCGTATAAAACAGATTCACTAACGCAAAAAACGGATTATTACTATTTTAAATTTCAATAAACCCTTTGTGTCTTGCCGTCTTTGCGAGCTAAAAAAATTCTGCAACCTCTGCATCTCTGCATTTCACTCCCAACTCCTAACTCCTAACTCCCATCACCCATCACCCATCACCCTCCAAAAAACAATTCTTAATAACTTCTAACAAAATGATTTGTAGCACCAAAAAAATAGAATTACTTTTACACCATTAATAAATATATGTAATAAAATGTCTAACACGCAACAACTACAAGATTTTACAACACAAGTTCGAAGAGATATTCTTCGCATGGTTCATGCTGTAAATTCAGGTCACCCAGGAGGTTCTTTGGGATGTGCTGAATTTTTGGTTACTCTTTATCAAGACGTTATGCAACGTAAATCAGGTTTTGATATGAATGGAAGTAATGAAGATATTTTCTTCTTATCAAACGGTCATATTTCTCCTGTTTTTTACAGTGTTTTAGCTAGAAGTGGTTACTTTCCTGTAGCAGAATTAGCTACTTTCCGAAAATTAAATTCAAGATTACAAGGTCACCCAACAACTCATGAAGGTTTACCTGGAATTCGCATGGCATCGGGTTCATTAGGACAAGGTTTATCGGTAGCGGTTGGTGCAGCGCAAGCTAAAAAATTGAACAACGATAACCATTTGGTTTTTGCTCTTTTAGGTGATGGTGAATTACAAGAAGGTCAAAACTGGGAAGCAATTATGTATGCTTCTGCTAAAAAAGTAGACAATTTAATTGCAACTATCGACTTAAACGGAAAACAAATTGACGGAACTACAGATGAAGTTTTAGCAATGGGAAGTGTAAAAGCGAAGTTTGAAGCATTCGATTGGATGGTAATTGAAATCAAAGAAGGTAACAACATTGACGCTATCAAAGCTGGTTTGGCTGATGCAAAATCTAAATCAGGTAACGGAAAACCCGTTTGTATTTTATTGCATACGGAAATGGGTAACGGAGTAGATTTTATGATGCACACCCACGCTTGGCACGGAAAAGCGCCAAATGATGAGCAATTAGCAAAAGGTTTAGCACAAAATGTTGAAACTTTAGGAGACTATTAATTAGTACTCCGTGTTCAGTTACAAGTGTTCAGTAGCATGCAATTAAATTTAAAAACAAAATGAAAAAATATATCAACCAAGGCAGTAAAGATACCCGTTCGGGATTTGGAGCTGGAATGACGGAATTAGGTCAAAAAAATGAAAACGTAGTAGCACTTTGTGCGGATTTAATTGGATCATTAAAATTTGATGATTTCAAGAAAAACCACCCAGAGCGTTTCTTTCAAATCGGAATTGCAGAAGCCAATATGATTGGAATTGCAGCTGGATTAACCATTGGAGGAAAAATTCCTTTCACGGGAACTTTCGCTAACTTTTCTACCGGAAGAGTTTATGATCAAATTCGTCAATCGGTAGCGTACTCAGATAAGAATGTGAAGATTTGTGCTTCTCACGCGGGATTAACGCTTGGAGAAGACGGAGCTACACACCAAATCTTAGAAGACATCGGTTTGATGAAAATGTTACCTGGAATGACCGTAATTAACACTTGTGATTACAATCAAACCAAAGCAGCCACTTTAGCTTTAGCCGATCATCATGGTCCTGCTTATTTGCGTTTTGGTCGTCCAGTAGTGCCTAACTTTACGCCAGCTGACGAACCTTTCGTAATTGGAAAAGCCATCCTATTAAACGAAGGAACCGATGTTACCATTATTGCTACCGGACATTTAGTTTGGGAAGCGTTAGTAGCAGCAGAAGCTTTAGAATCTAAAGGTATTTCAGCTGAAGTAATCAACATACACACGATTAAACCATTAGACGAAGAAGCGATTTTAAAATCGGTGAAGAAAACAGGTTGTGTGGTTACTGCAGAAGAGCATAACATTATTGGTGGTTTAGGAGAAAGTGTTTCGAGATGCTTAGTTCAAAACCATTTAGTTCCTCAAGAATTTGTAGCCGTAAACGATAGCTTCGGAGAAAGTGGAACACCTGACCAATTAATGGAAAAATATGGCTTAAACAGTGCAGCCATTATTGAAAAAGCAGAAAAAGTAATCAAAAGAAAGTAATCGTTTTTTTACTTTTACACCATATAAAACCTGATGCACGTATTAGCATCAGGTTTTTTTATCTTAAAACTTCATCGAATTTTGCTTAGGTTTGGAATCTTTACAGAGTAAAACATATTGAAAAAAACCGTAAAAATCAGATTTCAATTTGATTTAAAATTATTACTCTTATCGCAACCTTTTATATTTTAGGTTTTGTAATAGCTTTTTAAAATTGCGGGCGGGCTTAAACAATATCTTAGCTCCAAGAATTGTACTCTTATTTAATTTCTCGGGTTCGTCTGTACCTAGTCCTTTTAGCGTTAAAGCAAAAGTACCCAAACGGTCGATTTTTACGATTTTGCCCTGAGCTAACTCTTCTCCAATTACCTGACTCATTCCCATGAGAACCCCATAACAATCGGCTACAGTTACCGTACTTCGGCTGGAAACGATCTCGGCTATGTATTCTAAATCTACCTCCCCTTTACTCACGGCACAAGGATAATATTTAATTTGTGGTGGTGACACTATATTGTTTTGTTTGGGCACCATTTTAAATTCTATTGCCATTTTAATTGTTTTGTATTGTACAAAAATACAATTTATAAGTAATATAAAAACAATTGCTGTACAGTAATTAGCTAATTCCCCTAGGGAAAACATGTTATTCCTCTAGGGAAAAAAAATAATTGCCCTAGGGGAATTAATAATATGATAAGTACCAATTGATTTTATTAACTTGTTAAAGAGCAAATAATAACAAAAAAATAAATAAAAAGTATAAATTAGTTAACACAAACAACTTATAATGTTGATTTACAATAGTTTTTCTGCCTTTTTGTTGAAATGAGGCGCTTTAACTTTATATTCACGATGTATGGAATTATAGTAGTCCAAAAACAACTTTGATTTATACGCATGTAAGTACTAAAAGCATCCAACAAATTAAAAGTCCATTTGATGAATTGTAATAATTTTTATATATTTACAATTGAAATAATGTATGATGATTATCATACATATCTACCCATAAATAGAGAGATATGTATGACGCAGTCATACATATAAACGAGTTATAGGGCATTTTAAAAGACGACACAGACATGGGAACTTGGGGAACAGCCATAAAAGACAGTGACGCATTTGCTGACATTTACAGTGAATTTTTCGACCTATACAATAAAGGCGGACAACCCGAAATTATTTCCAAAAAAATTGTAGACGACAATTGGGAAATTCTCGAAATAGAAGAAGAAAAGAATAGTTTGTGGTTTGCTCTTGCTTTAGCCCAATGGGAGACAAAATCTCTTGATCCAAAAGTATTATCGACAGTCGAAGAAATAATTTCATCGGGTGCTGACCTGAAAATTTGGCTTGACCTTGGAGCAAGTGAACAACACATAAAGAAGCGAAAAATTGCACTTGACAAGTTCCTTGAAAAAATAAAATCAGACAGACCTAAGGCCAAACCAAGAAAAAGAGAAAAATTAAAAACGCCAATTTTCGCCACAGGAGACTGCTTAGTTTTTAAATTGACGAATGGAAATTATGGCGGTGCAGTTGTCTTAGCGACAGACAATAATCCTGAGACTGCATACAATTTAGTAGCTACAACAAGACTAAATCAAAGCAACAAACCGACACTCAAAGACTTTGAGAATGCCGAAGTTCTAATTTGCAATTTTGGACAGTGGCAAGACAAAGTAGATGTAACTTGGTATATGCCTGACTTATTTTATAAAGACTATGCCGACAAATACGAAAACATTGGTAAAATTTCGGTGGACTTAGAATATGACACAAAGAATTATGACGGAAAAGGTTATTTATTCAAACCTTCTTATACATCAGGCTGGAGTATGAACAGTTCAGCAGAAAGACAATTTGAATCCGAGTTAACGAAACCGAAACCGACAAAAACTATAACCATTAAGCAACTGACTAAAAAAGAGAAATGGTGGAAAGTATTCTAAGAAAAACGCCCTATAACACGGGTTTTGCGTCAGGCGGGATGACGTGCAAACTTGGAGCTTTGTGCTTCTACTCAAGTTCAGTGCAGGTTGACAGTTTTGTGCTCCGAAACCCGCCCGAACGCAAAGCCCGAAAACGTTGTGCATAATTTATCAAAACCCGTTAAAAATTGACATTTAAGGAAATTTATAATCTGACAACTAAATATTATCCATCTGAAATTGATATTTCGGACGGAAAAATGGTTGAAAAAGGTCACGGAAACTTTCAAACATTATCGGAATCGTGGGGCAACGCGGAATTGAAAACGGAAAATGAAACTGACTTTATAAAGCTAATGGTTTGGGGACTTTTTTGCGCATATCATAAAAAAGCAATTGACAACTTTCTGAACGGAAAAAAGACAGTCTCATTGACTGAATTGGATATGGAATATTTGAAATTCAAGTTTGAGGAAAGCCTATTAAATACGGAATTGGAAAATTACGCTGAATTGAGAAAAGAATATAAAACCGAATAAAAAAAACTATGCACAACACCGTGTATAAAAAATTGCTAGTTTTAGTTAACACAAAGGTTGTTGCTTGTTTGCCGGCTTCCGATTTTCCTACGGAAAATCCTCGCCCTCAAACACGCAACTTTCCATACACGAACACGTTAGGCGTCATTTATCCGCAGAACTTAAAAAGAAAGAAAACATGAAAAAAATACTGAATATTATTATTTTATTGTTCTCGTCTGGAACTATGTTTAGTCAAAATGAAAATCTTAACCAAACTAAATATCAATTTGCAAAAAATGTTTTTGAAAAAGAGTATTTAAAAACAACTTATGAAAAGTTTGACGGAAAAATAATAATCGAAAACGAGACGACAATTAAATATGATGAAAAAACTTTAATTATTCCAAACTTAAAAAATGAATTTAAACTAATCTTCACAAAGGGAATTTTTTATCCAAATATTGTAACTGGAAACCAAATTGCCGAAGTAAAGACGAAAATTGAATTGGAAAAAATGACAGAAAATGAAAGAGTTTTTTATAATATGACTAGAACTGATTCTTTAACTATTGGAAATTTTGACGAACTAACATTACTTAATCCAAATTACCAAACTAAACGATTCTTAATTTGGATATACCGAAAAGGAATGGCGAATCCAACTGAATGGTATTTTGAATTACAGAATATAAAAGCAAACGAAAAAACAATTCTAATCGAATTTATAGAAAACGCTGAATTGACATTTATCAAAAAAGGAACTATAATAATTTAAACGAACGCCTAACAGGCGTTTGGCAAGATTGCGAATTTTGTAGTAAATTCATGTTTATTTCTCGCAAGAAATTTTATCTTTGATAGAAAACAATCGGTTCCGAAGTTCGCAACCTCGCCAAGCGCCGGAACGTCAGGCTGTGAAAAAACTCTCATTTCTTCTAAAAACTCTTATTTCACAAAGC
>NZ_CALBSN010000012.1 GCF_937967675.1 uncultured Flavobacterium sp.
AAAATTACTTGACTTATTTTATGAAAATCGATAATGTTAAGTTTAAAAATAAAGTACTACCAGGCGATACCTTATTCTTTAAATGTGATTTGTTATCACCAATCAGAAGAGGTATTTGTCATATGCAAGCGTATGCCTATGCAAATGGTAAATTAGTTACAGAAGCCGAATTAATGGCGCAAATAGTTAAAGTGAAATAGTAAAAACAAAGCAATTAGAATTTAGAATTAGTTAAAATTACATAAAAGACTAATCACTAATCACTAATTACTAATAACTAAAAGATATATGAATCAACCATTAGCTTATGTGCACCCAGGTGCCAAAATAGCAAGAAACGTAGTAATTGATCCTTTTACTACTATTCATAACAATGTTGAAATAGGAGAAGGAACTTGGATTGGTTCAAATGTAACCATAATGGAAGGGGCACGTATTGGTAAAAATTGCAATATTTTTCCAGGAGCTGTAATCTCAGCGGTTCCACAAGATTTAAAATTTGGTGGTGAAGACTCATTAGCTGTTATTGGCGATAATACAACTGTAAGAGAATGTGTAACAATTAATAGAGGAACAGTAGCCTCAGGTCAAACGGTAATTGGTAAAAATTGTTTGATTATGGCAACTGCTCACATTGCACATGATTGTCATATTGGTGATAATGCAATTATCGTAAATGGTGTTGCTTTAGCTGGACACGTTACGGTTGGTAATTTTGCTATCATAGGAGGTTTAGCAGCAGTACACCAATTTATTTCTATTGGAGACCATGCTATGATTTCTGGCGGTTCTTTGGTTCGTAAAGATGTTCCTCCTTACACAAAAGCTGCAAAAGAACCACTTTCATATGTAGGAATCAATTCTGTTGGTTTAAGAAGAAGAGGTTTTACAACTGAAAAAATTAGAGAGATTCAGGATATATATAGAATTTTATATCAAAAAAACTACAATACTTCTCAAGCAGTAAGTATTATTGAAGCTGAAATGGAGGCAACTCCAGAACGCGATGAAATTCTAGATTTCATCAAAAATTCTTCTCGAGGAATCATGAAAGGTTATACAAGTTCAATTTAAGATTTAAAAATTAGTTAATAAACATCAAATACAAACAAAATGGCAAGTACATCAGATATTAGAAACGGATTATGTATCAAATACAATAACGATATTTATAAAATCATCGAGTTTCTTCACGTTAAACCAGGTAAAGGACCAGCTTTCGTAAGAACAAAATTAAAATCGTTAACAAACGGAAAAGTATTAGATAACACATTTTCTGCTGGACACAAAATTGATGAAGTACGTGTTGAAACACATACATTTCAATATTTATATGCTGAAGGGGATCAATTTCACTTCATGAATAACGAATCATTTGAGCAAATTACATTAGACAAAAAAGTATTAGATGCTCCAGATTTATTAAAAGAAGGAACTAATGTAATGATTCAAATCAACGCTGAAACAGAAGCGCCTTTATCAGTAGATATGCCAGCTTCTATCGTTTTAGAAGTGACTTATGCTGAGCCAGGAGTTAAAGGAAATACAGCTACTAATGCTACAAAACCTGCAACTGTTGAAACAGGAGCTACAGTAAACGTTCCGTTGTTTATCAATGAAGGTGATAAAATCAAAATTGATACAGCAACTGGAAACTACATGGAAAGAGTAAAAGAATAATTAAAAGTAAAAAGTGAAGAGTAATTAGTAATTAACCAAAGAACTAATTACTCTTTTTATTTTACTTATCACTAATTGCTATCCATTAATCAATATTAAATGAAATTTCCAAAAGTTTATCCTCTAAAAGATATTGCCCAAATTATCAATTGTAATTTTGTGGGTGATGCTGATTTTCCTGTTCACGGTATGAATGAAATTCATGTGGTGGAGCCAGGAGATATTGTATTTGTAGATCATCCTAAATATTATGACAAAGCACTTCAATCGGCTGCAACTATTATTTTAATTAATAAAGAAGTGGCATGTCCAGAAGGAAAAGCGTTGTTGATTTCTGATGATCCTTTTAGAGATTTTAATAAACTTACGAAACATTTCAGACCTTTTCAAGCATCAAATAGTGCTATTTCTGATTCTGCTAAAATAGGAGAAGGAACGGTTATTCAACCCAATTGTTTCATTGGACACAATGTTCAAATTGGTAAAAATTGTTTGATTCATGCCAATGTTACGATTTACGATAACACCGTAATTGGTGATAACGTAATGATTCATGCCGGAACCATTTTAGGAGCTGATGCTTTCTATTATAAAAAACGTCCAGAAGGTTTTGACCAATTGTTATCAGGTGGGCGAGTAGTTATTGAAGATAATGTGGGAATAGGAGCTTTATGTACGATTGATAAAGGAGTTACAGGCGATACTACTATTGGAGCTGGAACTAAAATAGACAATCAAGTGCATGTAGGTCACGATACTGTAATTGGTAAAAAATGTTTGATTGCTTCACAAACTGGAATTGCAGGTTGTGTGGTTATCGAAGATGAAGTTACCCTTTGGGGACAAGTTGGAACTACAAGCGGAGTTACTATTGGTTCAAAAGCTGTTGTTATGGGACAAACCGGAGTTACCAAATCAATTGAAGGAGGAAAAACATATTTTGGAACTCCAATTGAAGAATCTCGTGAGAAATTAAAACAATTGGCCAACGTAAAACGTATTCCAGAAATTATTGAAAAATTAAAACAAAATGACAAATAAAGAAAAAATCGAATTTTTGTATAAAGAAGACGGTATTCGAAATGAAGTTTTTTTAAATGAACTTTTACAAGATGATTTTGTTTTAGATTGGGATAGTTCTCAAGGTAATGTTAAGATGAATAAACAGGATATTGTTAATCTAGCAAATGAGCTGAAACAAAATTATGTTGATTCTTATATGGAAATTTCACATATTATCGAGGAAAACAATCAATTTGTAGTGAAATACAATCATAAAGTTACTACTATAGAAAATCCAAAAGAGTTTATTCTTATTGCAAAATTTGTTGTTATTTGGGAATTTGACGGCAATAAAATTGTAAAAGGATACCAAATTAGCAAACCTAACTAAAAAAATACTATTAAAATTTCGTGATTAATTGGTAAAAAACTTACTTTTGCATCACAAATTTAAAAAAAATTTAATTCATATATCATGAGCGTTTTAGTAAATAAAAATTCAAAAATAATTGTTCAAGGATTTACAGGTAGCGAAGGAACTTTCCACGCTTCACAAATGATTGAATACGGAACAAATGTTGTAGGTGGTGTAACTCCAGGAAAAGGAGGAACTATGCATTTAGACCGTCCTGTTTTCAACACAGTTAAAGATGCTGTTGAAAAAGCAGGAGCAGATACTTCAATTATCTTCGTTCCGCCTGCATTTGCTGCGGATGCAATTATGGAAGCTGCTGAGGCTGGTATCAAAGTAATCATTTGTATTACTGAAGGTATTCCAGTTGCAGATATGATTAAAGCGTATGATTATATTAAAGGAAAAGATTGCCGTTTAGTTGGTCCTAACTGTCCTGGTGTAATTACTCCAGAAGAAGCTAAAGTAGGTATTATGCCTGGTTTCGTTTTCAAAAAAGGAACAGTTGGTATCGTATCTAAATCAGGTACTTTAACATATGAAGCTGCTGACCAAGTTGTAAAACAAGGTTTAGGAATTACTACAGCTATCGGAATTGGTGGTGACCCAATTATTGGAACAACTACTAAAGAAGCGGTTGAATTATTAATGAATGACCCAGAAACTGAAATTATCATCATGATTGGTGAAATCGGAGGTCAATTAGAAGCTGATGCTGCTCGTTGGATTAAAGCTGATGGTAACCGTAAACCAGTTGTTGGATTCATCGCTGGAGAAACGGCTCCAAAAGGAAGAACAATGGGTCACGCAGGTGCAATCGTAGGTGGTGCTGATGATACAGCAGAAGCTAAAAAACGTATCATGAGAGAAAACGGAATTCATGTTGTAGATTCTCCAGCTGAAATTGGTAAAAAAGTAAAAGAAGTTTTAGGATAAGATATTAATTATTTTAAAAAAAATACCTGACTAAATTTAGTCAGGTATTTTTTTTAAAATAATATTAATCAAATTTATATCTAATTCCTAATGCAATATCGGGTCCAAAACCATCTCTAAAATCAGAATAATCTCCACCAAAGTAAATTTCAGGTCTGAAATCTAACGAAAGTTGAATAGGAGCTTCACTAAAATTATATTCGATGCCTATGTCACCTGCAGCTAATATAAAACTACCATTATCTTTTACTCCAGAGTTATTGTAATTCCAACTACCTATACCTGCACCCGCACCAGCATACCAATTAAAACCTCCATCAATATTCCATACCCATTGATAAAGTCCCACTAATTTAAAAGCATCAACATCTTTACTGTTTCTCCATCCTAAATCAAATTCTAAACGATTATTAGAACCAATACCTCTTTGATAAGAAATTTCGCCTCCAAATCCATCATTATCACCTAAACGTAATCCTAACGCATTTTTTGAAATATCCTGCGCTTGGGTGCTAAATGCTAATCCTAGTAGCATAAAAGCAGATAAAATAACTTTTTTCATAATAATAAAAATTTTTACAAATATAGCTAAATTTTTACAAATTTCATGCCGTTTTTGTTTTACAGGCACAAATACACTAATAATATAATTCAATAAAGATATTATGTCTACCAAAATTACAATATTTTATTTTTTATTGTTCTATCACTATCAAGCATGATAAAGAAAATTAAAATATCATTACATTTGTTATTCGAATAAATAATTTATCAATACAAATGGCAGGAAATACTTTTGGAAAATTATTACAACTAACCACTTTTGGAGAATCTCACGGAGAAGCATTAGGGGGAATTTTGGATGGATGTCCTGCAGGAATTACTTTAAATCTTGAGTTTATTAAACAAGAGATGCAAAGAAGAAAACCAGGTCAATCTGCAATTGTTACCCAACGAAAAGAAGAGGATGATGTCCAAATATTATCTGGGATTTTTGAAGGAAAAACTACTGGCACTCCAATAGGATTTCTAATTTCAAACACCAATCAAAAGTCAGATGATTATTCACATATTAAAGACTCATATCGACCAAGCCACGCGGATTATGTTTACAAACAAAAATACGGGATTCGCGATTATCGTGGTGGAGGACGAAGTTCTGCTAGAGAAACAGTTAGTAGAGTAGTAGGTGGTGCTATTGCAAAGCAAATAATTCCAGAAATCAAAATTAATGCATTTGTTTCTTCTGTTGGTGAAATTTTTATTGACAAACCTTACCAAGATTTAGATTTCACAAAAATTGAAACTAATGTGGTTCGTTGTCCAGATGAAATCACTGCTGAAAAAATGGAAAGTTACATTAAAACTATAAAAAAACAAGGTGATACAGTTGGAGGAACTATTACTTGTGTAATACAAAATGTTCCAATTGGCTTAGGAGAACCTGTTTTTGATAAATTGCATGCCGAATTAGGAAAAGCTATGTTATCAATTAATGCAGTAAAAGGATTTGAATTTGGAAGTGGTTTTTGTGGCGCTAAAATGAAAGGTAGTGAACACAATGATTCTTTTAATCCAGATGGAACTACAAAAAGTAATTTATCAGGAGGAATACAAGGTGGTATTTCAAACGGAATGGATATTTATTTTAGAGTTGCCTTTAAACCTGTGGCAACTTTATTACAAGTCCAAGAAGTATTAACTAATGAAGGTGAAATTATTGAACAAAAAGGAAAAGGGCGCCATGATCCATGTGTCGTTCCAAGAGCAGTTCCTATTGTAGAAGCTATGGCCGCTTTAGTTATTGCAGATTACTATTTACAAAACAAAGTATATTTATAAAAAAAACGACCAAACTACTGGTCGTTTTTTTTCTTTTTATCACTATTCATCATTAACATAACAGCTCCAACTAAACCTAAGATTACTAATAAAAAAACAATGATCATTATAAAAGCTCCATTGCTGTGAGAATAAAGTGGTAATAATAAATTTGCCATAATTATAAAGGTTAGAATTTATACAAAAGTAAACTTAACCATTTATTTATTACCTGATAATTATCATGTAAATCTATTCTAAAAACTTGGCTTTTAATTCAGGTGTAGGAATCATACAGACTTCTTTTTTACCATACCATTTGTAGCGATTTCTTGCTACATAATCGTAAATAAAATCTCGAATTTCTGAAGGTAACAAAGTAAAAATAGAAGCTAAAGTAAAGATTCCACTCAATCCTTTTGCTATTTCTAAAGCGGCTGTAGACTTGTAATAATATGAGATTCCAGGCTCATACAATACAATACTATCTGTGTTAATTGGATTAATTCCTATATGGTTTAATATTTTTTGTCCTAATTCTGATTGCAATGCTACAAATCGGAAAATATCTTTTTTATCATGCTTGATTACATATTGAACAGACGAATCGCATAAATTACATACGCCATCAAATAATATGATTTTTTTATCTTTAGGTAAGTCTTCTATATTCATATATCAATGTCAAGTTCAAATTCAATGTCAATTTCAAATAAAAAATTGGAAAAAATATTAAACAGGTTGTACGTATTCCAATTGTTCTAAACTTACTTTTGAAGTAAAAATGCCATAGTTTACAGTAGCTTTCGATTTTTCAATAGCGTCAATTGTACCAATTGCTTTACCATCTTTCATTCGTACTCGGTCTCCGACTTTTAGAATTACTTTTGGTTTATTTTCTTCTTCAATTTTAGCTTTGATTTTCTTTTCTTTTTTTACGGTGCGAATTTCTTCTACCTTAACTTTTACTTCTTCTTCTACTTTTTTCTGAATGACTTCTTTAACTTTCTTTTCTTTAGCTGAAAGTTTTCTACGTTTCGAATTTTCAATTTCCACCATTTTCAAAAACTCACCAATTAACGCTTTTTTGTCTTTGTTATTGAAGTAACTCTCGGAAATATCATCAATTTTTTGTCCAATGTAAATTAAACGCTGATTTGCATCATATAATTCTTGATAGCGCTCTAATTTGTCTTGAATTTTCGCATTGATGGTTTCCATTTTTTTGCTTTCCTCACGCGCTTTTGCTTCTTCTTCTTTTAATGTTAAAGAGGTTTTCTCTAATTTGGAACGCTCTTTTTGAAGGGTTGCAATGGTTTTGTCAAAACGTACTTTTCCACCTTCAATTTTCTTTTTGGCGCGATTAATTAATCCGTAAGGAATACCATTTTTTTGTGCAACTTCAAATGTAAACGAACTTCCTGCCTGACCTAATATCAATTTATACATTGGTTCTAATGATTTCTCATCAAACATCATGTTGGCATTGGTAGCAAAAGGTAATTCGTTAGCTAATATTTTTAAATTGCTGTAATGTGTTGTAATTATTCCGAAAGCCTCGCGAGCATAGAATTCTTCTAAAAAGGTTTCCGCTAAAGCACCTCCCAATTCAGGGTCAGAACCCGTTCCAAATTCATCAATTAAGAATAAGGTTTTAGCGTTACATTTCTTTAAGAAATAGTTCATGTTCTTCAAACGGTAGCTATAGGTACTTAGATGATTTTCAATGGATTGATTGTCTCCAATATCTGTTAAAATTCTGTCGAATAAAAACGTTTCGCTCCGTTCGTGAACTGGAATTAATATCCCACTTTGTAACATCAATTGTAGTAATCCTACGGTTTTCAAAGAAATAGTTTTTCCACCAGCATTAGGACCTGAAATTACAATAATGCGACTTTCGTTATGTAATTCGATGGTTTGCGGATAGGTAACGGCTTTCTTTTCCTTGTTGTTTAAATACAAAATAGGGTGGTAGGCTTCTCGGAAAAACATGCGCTTTTCTTCGATTATATTCGGTAGAATTCCGTTGATTTTATTGGCATATTTTGCTTTAGCAGCAATTACATCAACATCACTTAAAAAGTCTTGATAAGCCGCAATCGTTTCGGTAAATGGACGAATTTCATTCGTTAAGCGTTTTAAAATTCTCATGATTTCTTCACGCTCTTCGTATTCTAAATTGTTGAGTTCTCGAGAATAGCGTTGGGCTGCTTCGGGTTCGATGTAAGCAATACTTCCTGTTTTAGAACTTCCTAAAATGGAGCCTTTTACTTTTCTTCGATACATCGCTAAAACCGCTAAAACTCTGCGATTTTCAACTACCGTTTCTTTGATATCATCTAAATAACCAAGCGAATTATACTGACTCAATGCCATACCAAAGCTTTGGTTAATTTTACCTCGAACTAGATTTATATTTCTTCTAATGTCCACTAAATCAGGAGAAGCGTTGTCTTTTATGATTCCGAATTTATCAACTACTTCGTCGATACGTTGGATAATCAATTTTACAATATCAATTTGAGACGCTTTTTGGTATAAATTTGGATAATAATCTTCGAACTTCTTTAAAAATTGAATCAACGTAATCGCAGTTTCTGATAGATTAGCAATCTTTTTGAAACTACCTACTTCTAAGAAACTATCTTCGATAGCTAGAAATTTTAACTCATAGTTGATGTTTTCAAATCCGTGATTTGGAATGGCGTTATTGTTTGAAAACGAAGATAAATATTCAGAAGTTTGCTTTAAGTTAATTAGCAATTCTTTTTTATTTTTAAATGGCGTTATAGCCATCGCTTTTTCTTCACCAATATCAGTGTTGCAACGAGTAGCAATAGTTTCTAAAACCGTATTAAATTCTAAATCTTGTAATGTTTTTTCTGTAATCGAAATCATTTTTCTTTTTCTGGTAGGTCAAAGTTACAAAGTAATGAATCCATATTGCAACAGAAATTTATATTTTTGGTAAAAATTATAAAATGTTTATTAAAAACGAGAGTTGGGAAGCGCTATTATCGACTGAATTTCAGAAGCCTTATTTCTTAGAATTAATGCAACAAATGGAGCATGAATATGCTACTACAACTTGTTTTCCTCCAAAAGAATTGATTTTTTCTGCATTTGAGCAATTTGATTTTCAAGATACAAGAGTAGTGATTATTGGACAAGATCCGTATCATGGAACAGGTGAGGCGAATGGTTTGTGTTTTTCGGTAAATGATGGTGTGGCAATTCCACCTTCGTTGAAAAATATTTTTACAGAAATTAATAGGGAATACGATAGAATTCTTTTCCCAACATCAGGAAATTTAGAGCGTTGGGCCAAGCAAGGCGTTTTGTTGTTAAATGCGGGTTTAACAGTAAGAAAAGACGAAGCTAACAGTCACAAACATTTAAAGTGGAATCTTTTTACGGATGCCGTGATTGATTTAATAAACGAACAATCGGAAAACGTGGTGTTTTTGTTATGGGGGAGTTTTGCTCAGAAAAAAGGAAAGCTCATTGACAGAGAAAAACATTTGGTTTTAGAAAGCGGACATCCATCACCTTTAAGTGCCAATAGAGGCATGTGGTTTGGAAACAATCATTTTAAATTGACGAATGAATATTTAAAAGTAAATGCTAAGATTGAGATAGAATGGTAAAATAATTACTTATTTAACAGCTATCATCGAAATTTCTATATTGACATTTTTAGGTAAACAAGCTACTTGAACGGTTTCTCTTGCAGGAGCGGTATCTTCACTAAAATAGCTTCCATAAACAGAATTGATTCTGGAGAAATCGTCCATATTTATAATGAAAATACTGGTTTTAATCACATTTTCAAAAGTCATACCAGCAGCAGCTAAAACAGCTTTCATGTTTTCCATTACTTGTTTGGTTTCGGTTTCGATATCGTCTAAAACCAATTCCATTGTTGCTGGATTTAAAGCAATTTGTCCAGAAGTATATAAGGTATTTTCAACCAATACAGCTTGATTATAAGGTCCAATTGGTGCTGGTGCTTTATCTGTATATATAATTTTTTTCATATTAATTAGATTATTTTTTATCTAAATACTCTGTCTGGTAATTGACGTTTTTCATATTTAATATCACTAAATATAGAGGAAGAAATACCAATAAAAAATCCCCAATATGTATTTGTTCCAAAAGGAACCCAATTGAAACTCATTCTCCAACTTTCTAAATCTCGCTCAAATCGTAATTGAGTAAATGTTACTCCTTTTTGTTTAAAATCATATCCTGAAGAAAATCCTACTTTCCATCTTGGTGCTAATTCAATGTTACCAGAAGCCATTAAAGAATGCGATTGGATTTCATTTTGTCTGTTTGTGTTGTTGTATGTTACAGAATATGCAAATCGTAAATCCCATGGAATTTTGTAACTAAACCATTCTAATTTCTCTTGGCTTTTATCTTTATCTTTGTCGAATAGACTTTGTCTAGAATCACTTAAATCAACTGATTTTCCAAATAAATCATCACCCGTTCCACCATTTTGAATATTTTGTTGACTCTCTTTACTTTTAGGTCCAAAATCACTACTTGAAAAATTATAGTTTATTGTCATATTTGCACGAGGAATTCTCAATAAGCTTCCTCCATTATCGATATTCAATTTATCAATTCGTCTTCCAGAGTTATCAATAGCAAAAGCATCTAAAATTGCTGCAAAATTAAGATTCATTTTTTGTTTAAATAATTGTGTACCACCAGATAATGAAATTTCAGACCATTTTAATGAATCAGCAGCAATGTCATAACGAACTCCTAAATTTAAATTGTTTAAAAGCATTACTTTTTTAGTTTCTTCTTTAGTACTTTTATCATCTCTTACTTTTGCTTCAAAAGTATTGCTTAAAGAAAAATTCATACTATTAGAAAAATTATTTGCAGGAGCACCAAAAATACCGCCTTCAAATTTTGTATAATCACCAAAGTTTACACCCGTTGCATCTAATGCATATTTTTCAAAATATTGATTAAAATTTGGTGTATAACCATACCCTATATTGGGACGCATTACATGTCGGATGGCTTGTATTTTTTTATCTTCACCAAAATTAAATGTACCATAAATTGTTGTTCCTATTCCGGCATTAAAATTATATGTTCTAAAACTTTCAAAACCATTGACATTAGTTGTTTCTACTTTATTTTCAAGAGAGTTATACTTTTTTCTAATAGTATTCATTACCCATGTTTCGTTATATGTTGTACTTGCGGTAACACTGAAATACTTAAAAATTTTGAAATTAGTACTTACAGGAATTGTATGTTGAAAACCTGATTTAGCATCTTTAAACATTTGAGAAGTGAAAAACAAAGAGTCATTTGTTTGAATTCTATTTTCTCCCCTTAAATTATATTGAAAATTAATATTTTTAATAATTCCTTTTTTAATTCCGTCTTTTGAAGCAAAGGGGAATACACGATCAACACTAGCTTGAAATGTGGGTAGTGTCATGTTTATCACTTCTGTATTCGTATTTTGTGAATGCGTTGCAGAAATAGACATGTTAACCTGTGGAACAGAATTAAATGTTTTTGAAAATGAAACCGATGAACTTAAATTATTATTCAACCTTGACCCAACATTATTCATGTTTACAGATTGTCTAAAATATTGACTACTTCCCAAATTTACAGAAGCAGAGAATCTTGAATTAGGAGATGCTTTTGCATCTTGTGCGTGCGACCATTGAATATTATATTGTTTTGATTTTAGATAATCTGGAAACCCTTTTTCACTAACAATATTATTTTCAAATCTAAAGTTTAATCTACCATTGAAATTATAGCGCTTTACATAATTGCTTTCTAATCTCAAACCGTAACTTCCATTAGTGTAGTAATCTCCTAAGACAGCTAAATCATAATGATCACTTAAGGCAAAATAATAACCCCCATTCTGAAGAAAATAGCCCTGTCTATTATTTTGACCTGGTGTTGGCATTATAAAACCAGATGTATTTTTTTCTGACATAGGGAAATAAGCAAAAGGAAGACCAATAGGAGTAGGAACATCCATAATAACCATATTTGTTAAACCTGCAACAACTTTTTTCTTAGGAACAAATTTAACTTTTCTAACAAGGAAGTAATATTCTGGTTCATCTATGTTTTTTGAAGTTGTCATACGTGCATTCTTCATAAAATAGACAGAATCATTTTCTTTCTTAGAAATTTCAGCTTTAATATAAAGTTCATCTTGTTTCGTTCTTGAATTCCATACCTTGGCTCTTTTAGATTTGGTATGAAATATTATAGAGTCAGGTTCAATTATGCTTTGTCCTTGTTTAAATACGGGTCTTTGATAATAATTTCCAGCGGAGTCTTTTAATCTACCTGCATAGACTAAATTTTTCTCATAATCCAAAACAATTCTACCGGCTTTCAATTCAAAATCAGTGTAGTATATTTCAGCTTCATCATGAAGTGTTACCGTTTTTTTCTTTTGATCTAGTTTTTCATATACCTTTGCTTTCATATTAACCACACCATCTAAGAAGGGCTTTTTCTTTTTTATGGTGTCGATTTTAGTTGAATCTTTAACTTTTTCAAACTCAGATTTAGTTAAAGTAACTGTATTTGTCGTAGGATTTTTTTGCGAAAAAACAAAAGTTGTTCCTAATGTTAGAAAAATTACTGAAAAAACGATATGAATTAACTTGTTGTGCAATGCTTTTAATAGTATTTTTGTAAAAATTTGGCTCACTTTTTGAAGTGTCA
>NZ_CALBSN010000013.1 GCF_937967675.1 uncultured Flavobacterium sp.
ATTTTACTACTAATGAATCAGCGTAAATAGGATTGTGTTTGAAATCATCTAAGAAAACATCGCCATAAGCATTTGTTAATTGTAAAGCCGCTCCTAAGAACATACTGAATACAAAGAACAAGGCTAATTTATAATCGGCAAATAATTTAAACGAACTTAATCCTATAAGTTCCATGAACGATTTGTTTTCAGCGGTTTTTCCCTGAGGTTCGCATTTAGGTAAAGTAAACGAATAGATTCCTAATAAAATAGCTGCAATAGCTGCAATATAAAATTGATTTTCAGAAGCTTTATTTCCGGTTAAGTTGGTAATCCACATGGCTACAATAAAACCGATAGTTCCCCAAACGCGAATAGGTGGAAAATCTTTTACGACATCTAAACCTCCTTTTTTCAAGGCATTGTAAGCAACTGAATTAGAAAGTGCAATCGTTGGCATGTAAAAAATCATTGCGACTAAAATCACCCAAAAGAAATCCGATGGATTGCTTACTTGTGGAACATACATCAAAGTTAATCCTCCTAAAATATGAAGAGCTCCGTATAACTTTTCAGCGTTTATCCAGCGATCTGCAACAATCCCACAAAGTGTTGGCATAAAAATCGAAGCGATTCCCATGGTGGAAAAAATAGCCCCAAATTGTGCTCCGTCCCAGTTTTTAGTTCCAAACCAATAATTTGCTACTGTAATGAGCCAAGCTCCCCAAACGAAGAACTGAAAAAAGTTCATTATCGTTAATCTGAATTTTACATTCATGTTAGTTTCGTTAAAATTTATGATTCTTTTTTTGAAATTTCGTCTCTAATTTTTGCGGCTCTTTCGTAGTCTTCGTTTTGAACCGCTTCGTCTAATTTTTGATACAATTCTTTTAAGGAATAACCAGAATAGTTATCCGCAGGAACTACAACATCTTCTTCATAAGTGTCTGTTGGAGTTAAAATGTTGTCGTTTTCTGGATTTTCATTCGTAGTTTCAGAAGGATTGATGCTTAAATATATTCCAGCTTTATCTAAAATGTTTTTGTAAGTAAAAATAGGAGCATTAAAACGCAAAGCTAAAGCAATAGCATCTGAAGTTCTAGCGTCGATAATTTCCTCGATTTTGTCTCTTTCGCAAATAATGCTCGAATAGAAAACACCATCTACTAATTTATGAATAATCACTTGCTTTACTACGATGTCAAATCGATCCGCAAAGTTTTTGAATAGATCGTGTGTAAGTGGGCGAGGCGGTTTAATTTCTTTTTCTAAAGCAATAGCAATCGACTGCGCTTCAAAAGCACCAATAACAATCGGAAGTTTTCGTTCACCATCCACTTCATTTAAGATTAAGGCATACGCTCCGTTTTGCGTTTGGCTGTATGAAATCCCTTTTATGGTTAATTTTACTAAACTCATTTTAATGTGTTAATTATCATTTCTTTGATATGCTGATTCGGATTTTTGCAATAATCACAAAGTCAGAAAATGGCTAACTGAAAAACGGTTAGCCATTTGCCCCAAAAATAAAAAAAAGAGCTATCTAAACAAAGATAACTCTAATTTTAATATAATATATTTTTAAACAACTATTTTATTAAGAGTTGCTTGCTTTAAATGCTTTTAATTTTTCAATTAATTGAGGTACTACAGTGAAAGCATCACCTACCACTCCGTAATCAGCAACTTTAAAGAAAGGCGCTTCAGGATCTGAGTTGATAACAACTTTTACTTTTGATGAGTTAATACCTGCAATATGTTGGATTGCTCCCGAGATTCCAACAGCAATATACAGGTTAGAAGCTACTGGTTTTCCTGTTTGTCCTACGTGCTCACTATGAGGTCTCCATCCAATATCAGAAACTGGTTTAGAACATGCTGTAGCGGCACCTAAAACTGAAGCTAATTCTTCAATCATTCCCCAGTTTTCTGGACCTTTCATTCCACGACCTGCAGAAACTACGATTTCAGCGTCAGCGATAGTTACTTTTCCAGTTACTTTTTCTACATTTTCAACTTTGATTCCGAAATCCGCATCATTTAATGATGGTGCGAAAGCTTCTTCTGTCATTGCAACTGCATCTTCCACTAAACCAAAAGAGTTTTTAGCAATTCCTAAAACTTTTACTGGAGTTGAAATTT
>NZ_CALBSN010000014.1 GCF_937967675.1 uncultured Flavobacterium sp.
TGTACTAATTTTTAGTGTTTTGAGCAACTTTTTTTATAATGCACTACGGGTTAATGTTATTAAAAATATACATAAAATTCTTAATAAAAAATTTGCTTTCATTAACTTATTTTTTTAATTTATTCAACAAATATAAATAATTATTTTAAAAAAAATACATATTATATAAAGAGCTTTAAATTTAAAATCGATTTTTATATTTTTAAATCCTATTTAGCTATTACCTAAAATTATAATAACATTATTAATTTTGGAAATACTATGCTTGTAATAAACACTCCGGATTCAATTTAAAATAGCTCTCTCGCTATTTTAGCAAAAGAAAATATTTTAGTAGATTTCCCAGAATTAGGAATGGAAGCCGTTAGAAAAATTGAAGTAAAAGATTTCCCTGCATTTATTATTACCGATGATAAAGAAAATGATTTCTTCTCTGCATTGAGTCATTAGAAAGAAAATGGACAAACCTGTGAGTGAAAAGACTTGCAGGTTTTTTATTTATAATTATCTTGTTGCTTTTGAAAATAGTTTGGATAATTACCAAAATTTGGTAACTTTGCCAAAAAAACCATGGGAAGAAACACTTCGATATCATTAGGTAATCATTTTGAAAGTTTTATTGAAACAACTGTTTCTAAAGGGCGTTTTAGTAATGCAAGTGAAGTAGTTCGTGCTGGACTAAGACTTTTGGAAGAGGAAGAAAATCGAATTTTAGTGTTGCGTAATGCAATTCAAGAGGGCATTCAAAGTGGCAGAGCTACAGATTTTGATCCCAAAAAACACTTAGAAACACTTAAATCTAGAAAAAATAATGGCTAAGTTTTACTTAACAAATAAAGCCGTTGAAGATTTAGGAGAAATTTGGAATTACACTATTGAAACTTGGTCTGAAAACCAAGCTGCAATTAATTATTCATTACTTATTGATTCTTGCCAAGAATTAGCCACTGCACCAAATCAAGGAAAACCCTATGAGATAATTGAAAAAAATATATTAGGATTTCGAGTAGGACAACACCTAATTTTTTACAAAATTATAACAGAAAAAGAAATTGAGATTATCAGAATTTTACACGGAATGATGGATTTAAAAAATCATTTATAAGATTTTAATTTTAAAATATTCCGTGCTTTTATTACTGATAATATAAGGGAATGATTTCTTCTCGGCATTGAGCCATTAAGAATTTATTCCATAAAACAAACCCTGACAAAGTTTAAAACTCTAACAGGGTTTTTTATTTTCTCCTGCAAGGTTTCCAAAACCTTGTAGGTGTTTATTAATTTATTTAATATTTGATTTTATCCTATTTTATTAGCTCAATTTTAGTTATTTTGTTAATCGGATAATCATATTCTCCCTCAACAGTAATCCAATGGATTTTAAATTTTTTGTTAACATATAATTTATTTGGTCCATTATCTCCAATTAAGTTGTAGGTTTCAGGTATATCCGTAAAATAATATTCTTTACCATTATCATCAGTAAAAGTATAACTATCATTTTCGATGTATTCATAATTTTTATATTCAGCAAATAACTTCTTCTCATTGCTTTTGGAAGTTATAATTTCTTTTGTTTTATTATTATCAGGATTTAATTTCACATCCTTTGTTGAAACAACAGAATCTTTATCATCAATAGAAAGAATTTTTTTTATTTTAAGAAATTTTTCAGGAGACAAAGTTAAATTAGAAAAATGAACCCAACTAGGTCTACCGTCGTCTGTTAATCCAGCACCTGTAATTTGACATCTTATTGTATTAGGTCTCTCATTATCGATTATTTCAAAAGAAAACTTTGCGGCATTTGAAGAGCCATCAGTGTCCCAATCAGCTATTATTTCGTAAGTGTTATTTGAATGATTTTCTTTTAATTCAAAATTTGTTAGCTTGCCATCTTCAACAGCATCATATCCTAATGCAGAATAGTCTACTCTACAAAAACTTCCATCTTTTTCTAACTCTATTAATGCTTCTCCGTAAGCATATCCAGATCTATGAGTGCCTTTAAATAAAAAACCACTAACTTTTAAACATTCTTCAAGCTTTGTTTCTGCTGAACTTTGACAACCTACAACTATCAAAAGTAAGTTGAATAAAATAATTTTTGTAAATGTTGATTTCTTTTTCATATTATGTGTTTTTTGTTAATTTGTTATATAATTTTATGAGAATCAATATTATTATAAAATTTCTAAAAAAATATCCCGACCAATTTATTCCTTTATAATTAACCCAAGTTTTTGGTAAATTCCAAAAAAAAGCAGAATCCGAACAACCGTTAATAGGATACGTATAACAGAGATATGAATATGGAAAATAAAAAAAACAAATTAAAATTATAATCAATGAAACTATTGCTAAAATCCCTTTCATTTTATTTCTCTGATTTTGGATAATATTTCAGATGATCTCTACCTTTACCTTCAAAACTTCCATGTTTACACATTTCATATGAAACTTGTTGTATGTAATCTATAGAAATTTGATCACTTGGCATGTCTAACATAATATCTTCTTTTACTTTATCTCCACAGTCCTCTAATTTATCTAAATCTACATCACTAGGTATTCCAACAGAAGCGCTAATTGCTTTGCTAGAAATTACCTCACACTCACAATATGTTGGCTTAGTACAACTGTTTAGTATAATTAGAATAGTTAAATTCTTAACTAAAGAAATTATCTTCATTTTAATTAGTTTATTTTATCGTTATTATCTTGAATCTCTTCCTCTAATGTTCCATAAATACCATCATTATTAATATCTCTTAACTCGGTGTCATTTATGCCATCTCCATCTGTATCAATCCACATAGATTCCAAGGGTTCTGAGTTATTTAGATTTTCGGTATTACTATCACTAATTTCATCCAAAAAATCAACCCCTAATAATTTTAAAATTGAGTAAACAAAACCAACTTTTGCAAGAACTGAAATAATTTTTTTCATAATATAATTTTTAATTATTCTTTGGATATATTCCTACTATATTTACAATTCTATATTCATCATCAATCCATACTGCAAAAACTTTAGTTTCATAAACTTTAGTTTCAAATTTATATGAAAGAATACCTCTAATTGTTTCTCCCACTCCTTTGCTTTTAGTTTTATATTTAAAATCTATATACTCGATTTTATTCCATTCTATTTTTTCTTCATTATTTTTTACTATAATTTCATTTTGATTATCTAATATCTCTTTTAAATATTCTTCGCTATTCCCTAAATTTTTTGCTTCATTAATTGAAAGTAAATAATTTGAATAGGTATCCTTGTCCATTTTAGTAATATCCTTTTTAAGAATTTCAAACACCTGTTCCCCTATTTGATTAGGTTCAGTTATTTTTTTGGTACAACTAGTAATAAAAACAATTATAGCTGTTAAAAATAAAATTTGCCTTTTTTTCATGATTTAATTTTTATTTTTAGAAATTATTTTTAGAAATTATTTTATCAAGTGTGTCATTTGGAAAAACATCTAGAACAAGTTTAGCAACATATGGGCAATGTTGTGTTTGAGGGCATTCTTCCCAGTGTGTTAATGAATAATAACCAACTGCTCTTAAATTAACTTTATTATGAGTTTTTAAATAATTAGCTCTATTAATAACAGCAATTATTAATGAATTATCAATGGTGGCTTCTGTTTGTTTTTCAACAGTAAATCCATATTTTATTTTCAATTCGTCATTCAAATAAGAAAATTCAAAATAAGTTTCTTCACCAAGCGTTTTACATTTTTCCATAAAAATTTACATTTCAAACAAAAATACCCCACAACCTCAAAAAAAATTTGAAAAATATTTCTTAATTTGATTAATTTATTCTAATTTTGAACTATTAATTCCTGTTATTATGATACAACAACCTGAAATCAAGATCAAACAAATTCGTGAATTGAAGAATTTTACGCAAGAATATGTGGCGCAACAACTGGGCTTATCTACCCGTGCGTATAGTAAAATTGAAACCGGAGAAACACAATTAACGATTAATCGATTGAATGAAATTAGTGCTATCTTAGAAGTTCAACCAATGGAAGTTTTAGGGTTTGATGATAAAAAAATTTTCAATATTAGCCATTCAACAGGAAATAACGGTTATAATAATATTATGTATCCTGAAAAACTTATTCAGCAGTATGAAGAAACCATTCAATCGTTAAAAGAACAAATTGCGGTGATGAAATTGTTAATGGGTAAATAATTATGTTTTTTGTCAAGCTGAACTCGTTTCAGCTTCAAGTTTTAGATATTCTGAAACAAGTTCAGAATGAAAAACAATGCATAAAATACGGAATACTAAAAACTGAATACTTTAAAGTCTTTGAGATTCTGAAACAAGTTCAGAATGAAACTATTCACAAACCACTGAACACTTCAAACTGAACACTGAACACTTCCAAACTATTCCACAAACAACACCAATCCTTTTAAATAATGACCTTCTGGGTGATAAATATTAGTTGGATGATCTGGGCCTTGATCTAATTTGTGTAAAACTCGGATGTTTCTTCCGGTTTCTATGGCAGCTGCAGCAACGGTGTTGTAAAATAAAACATCGTCAATGACTTGAGAACATGAAAACGTGAATAAAATTCCGTTTGGTGCTAAGGCTTTTAATCCGGCAATGTTTAAACGTTTGTACGCTTGCGTTGCGGTGTGTTTGCTTTTGATGCTTTTTGCGAATGCTGGCGGATCCAATACAATCACATCATAAATTTGATGATTTTCTTTCATGAAGTTGAACACATCATCTGCAATGGCTTTGTGATTGGCGTTTGGGAAATTTAATTCCATATTACTGGCTGCCAAATCTACCGCTTTTTGAGAAATATCTACTGAAGTTACCAATTCAGCTCCAGCGCTCATGGCGTAAAGTGAAAATCCGCCTGTGTAACAAAACGTGTTGAGTACTTTTTTGCCTTTTGAGAATTCGCCTAATAATTTACGGTTTTCGCGTTGGTCTAAGAAAAAACCTGTTTTTTGTCCTTCTACCCAATTTACCGAAAACAAAATGCTGTTTTCTTTGGCTACCGCTTCTACTTTGTTTCCGAATAAGAAATAATCAGTTCCTGTATTTGGTAAAGTTCCTGAACTTTTGCAATAAATGGTTTCGCAATACTCCGAAAAATTTGATTTTATCGCTTCGGCAATTTGCTCCATTTGAAGAAAAATTCCTGTAGAATGCGCTTGAATTACCCAATTTTTATCATAATAATCAATAATTAATCCTGGAATGCCATCGCCTTCTCCATGTATGACACGAAAAGCATTGGTTACTTCTAAATCCAATAATTTCAAACGTAAATTCCAAGCCGATTGCAATTTTTCTGTCCAAAAGTTTTCAGAAAAAGTTTCATCACCAAAAGTCAAAATACGAACTACAATACTTCCTTTGTTACTAAAATATCCTGTTCCTAAATGATTGTTTTTCGAATCGACTACATCCACCATTTCGCCATCGTTTATTTCGCGACTCACCCCGTAAACCGCACCACTAAAAATCCAAGGATGACGACGTTGAATTGATTTTTCTTTTCCTGATTTTAAAATTACTTTTGGAAAACTCATTCTTTTGAAAATATTACCGCGGATTCGCTGATTGTTATTTGTTTTTAAATTAGGTTAAATAGAAGTAAAACGCAGATCCACAGATATTAAAAATTGTAATCTGCGAATCTGCGGTAAACTAAAAATTCATTATTAATCTATTTTCATTTCCGGAATATCTCCTTCTATGATTAAATTAGCTTCTGTTGCTTTGATGATGTCTTCAACTGAAACCCCTGGTGCGCGTTCTAACAATTTGAATCCTTTTGGTGTGATTTCTAAAACCGCTAATTCCGTAACGACTTTTTTCACACACCCAACACCGGTTAAAGGAAGCGTACATTTTTTCAATATTTTCGATTCTCCAGCTTTGTTAACATGCATCATGGCTACGATAATATTTTCTGCCGAAGCTACTAAATCCATAGCGCCACCCATTCCTTTTACCATTTTTCCTGGGATTTTCCAGTTGGCAATATCTCCGTTTTCAGAAACTTCCATTGCTCCTAAAATCGTTAAATCTACTTTTTGCGCACGAATCATTCCGAAACTAAATGCTGAATCAAAGAAACTTGCTCCAGGTAAAGTTGTAATGGTTTGTTTTCCTGCGTTGATGATATCGGCATCTTCTTCTCCTTCAAAAGGGAAAGGTCCCATGCCTAAAACTCCATTTTCCGATTGAAATTCAACTGAAATATCCGTGCGAACATAATTGGCAACTAAAGTTGGGATTCCGATTCCTAAGTTTACATAGTAACCGTCTTTCACTTCTTGTGCTATTCTTTTTGCTATATCTTCTTTTGATAACATAATTCTTTCTTTTTACTGAACACTAAAAACTGAACACTGATTACTTTTGACGAAAAGTTCTTTGCTCAATTCTTTTTTCAAATTTCTCACCTTGGAAAATACGGTTTACCATAATTCCTGGAATGTGAATTTCGTTTGGATTTAAAGTTCCTGCTGGTACTAATTCTTCAACCTCAGCGATAGTGATTTTTGCAGCACCTGCCATACAAGCGTTGAAATTACGAGCTGTTCCTTTGAAAATAAGATTTCCAGCTTCGTCACCTTTCCAAGCTTTTACGATTGAAAAATCAGCTTTGTACGCCAATTCCATTACGTGCATTTTTCCGTTGAATTCACGTGTTTCTTTTCCTTCAGCTACTTCTGTTCCGTAACCTGCTGGGGTAAAGAATGCTGGAATTCCGGCTTGTGCAGCACGACATTTTTCAGCTAAAGTTCCTTGAGGTGTTAATTCCACATCTAATTCACCTGAAAGCATTTGACGTTCGAACTCTGCATTTTCTCCTACATAAGAAGAAATCATTTTTTTGATTTGACGTTTTTGTAATAACAATCCCAATCCGAAATCATCCACACCTGCATTGTTAGAAATACAAGTTAGATTGGTTACATTTTTGCGAACTAATTCAGCAATACTATTTTCAGGAATACCACAAAGACCAAAACCACCTAACATGATGGTTTGTCCGTCTTGAATTCCTTCCAACGCTTCTTGAACGTTATTTACTTTTCTAGAAATCATATTTTGGTTTGTTGTTGTTTATAATCCGAATTCGTCCATATTAGGTTCATCTGTTGGAACCGCTGTTGAATCAACAACTTTTTTAGGTGTCCAACAATCTACTTTAATTTTTAAATCATCTGGACGTTCAAATGGTTCTTTTGACACATCTAAATCGCTATCTGCATAACATTTCTTCATAAAAATTCCCCAAATTGGTAATGCAGTTGTAGCACCTTGCCCCATATGAGTAGATTTAAAATGCGCTGCTCTATCTTCATTTCCAACCCAAATTCCAGCTGCCAAATTTGGCACCATTCCAATAAACCAACCATCTGAGTTGTTTTGAGACGTTCCTGTTTTTCCTGCAATTGGATTCCCAAAACTATAATCGTATTGTATAAATCCACCACCGCCCCATTTTAATCGAGCTCCAGTTCCTGATTGCGTTACTCCTTCCATCAATTTTATAACGGCATAAGCCACATCTTTATTAACCACATCTTTTGTAACTGGCATTGGTTGATCAATTACTACTCCGTTTTTGTCTTCAATTTTAATGATAAAATTAGGTTTTACATAAACCCCTTGATTAGCAAATGTACTCATAGCACCTACCATTTCTTCAACCGTAATATCTACGGCTCCTAATGCAATGGATGGCTGAACTGGAATTTTTGAGGTAATTCCTAATTCTTTCGCCATATCAGCAACAGCTTGAGGTCCAACTTTATCAATTAATTTTGCTGATACTGTATTTACAGAATTAGCTAGTGCTTTTTGAAGTGTTATGGTTCCTCTGTAATTTCCATCAGAATTTTTTGGAGACCAATCGGCATCAATTCCCCATTTTCCTTTTGGCATCGTGAAATAACTGTCGATGATAGAATCACATGGCGACATTTGTAATTGTTCAATAACCGTTGCATATACAAATGGTTTGAATGTTGAACCTACTTGTCTTGCTCCTTGACCTACGTGATCGTATTGGAAATATTTGTAGTTAACTCCTCCTACCCAAGCTTTAATATGACCTGTACGAGGTTCCATAGCCATCATTCCAGTTTGCAAGAAATGCTTGTAATAAATGATGGAATCTCTAGGTGTCATAATCGTATCTCTTTCACCATTATAAGTAAAAATCTTCATTTTTGCTGGTACCGAAAACGATTTGACAATTTCATCTTCCGTTTTTCCATTCAAATCCATTTTTCTCCATCGCTCTGAATTTTTCATCGCTTGGTTCATGATTTGTTGGGTTTGTTCTGGAGTAATATCAACAAAGGGAGCGTTTTCTTGGTCTTTCTTGCCTTCGAAAAATTCTTTTTGAAGATTTTTAAGATGTTCATAAACTGCCTCCTCAGCATATTGTTGCATTTTGGAGTCAATAGTCGTGTAGATTTTTAAACCATCACGGTACAAATCATATTCGGTTCCGTCGGGTTTTAAATGGTCTTTCACCCATTTTTTCATATAATCTCTTAAATATTCTCTAAAGTAAGTAGCGCTACCTTCTGAGTGGCTTTCTGGTTTGAAATCTAGTTTTACAGGTAGTTTGCTCAACTCAGCCTTTTTAGATTCCGAAATGACGCCATTTTTTACCATTTGTCCTAAAACCGTATTTCTTCTATCCAAAACTAATTGTGCTCTTTTTTTACGATTTGGATTGTAAAGCGATGGATTTTTAAGCATTCCAACAAACAAAGCCGATTCTTCAATAGTTAAATCTTTTGGTTCTTTGTTCATGTAAATTTTAGCTGCTGAACGAATTCCAACTGCTCCATTTACAAAGTCAACTTGATTTAAATATAATGCGATGATTTCTTGCTTGGTGTACTGACGTTCCAAACGAATGGCAATAATCCATTCTTTTACTTTTTGAATTACCCTAAATAAAATGAATTTAGAACCTTCTCCATGGAATAAGTTTTTAGCTAACTGCTGGGTTAACGTACTTGCTCCTCCATCTCTACCTAATCGAACAACAGCACGTAAAGTTCCTTTGGCATCGATTCCTGAATGTTCATAAAAACGTTCATCTTCTGTAGCCACCAAAGCTTTCACTAAATGCTGTGGAAGTTCATGGTATTTCACAGGTGTTCTGTTTTCTTTAAAAAATTTTCCAATAACAACTCCATCTGAAGAAATAATTTCAGTTGCTACATTTGAATCTGGATTTTCCAAATCATCAAATGAAGGCATCTTTCCAAAAAATCCCCAAGACGCAAAAAGGAATAATAAAATTACTCCTAAAAATCCGTAGGCAAATAATTGCCAAAATTTTCTTTTATACTCTGAAAAATCTTCTGTATTTGCTTTTTTAGTAGCCATACTATTTTATTTTTTCAATTCTTAATCCTAACTCTGTAATTCCTTTAAGTTCTGAGACGCCATCCACTTTCCCAGTTTCTCTCACCGCCTGAACCACCTCAACATTGTATTTTCCAGCTCTCTTGAACTTAAAATTTTCCAAATACCACAATTTGCTTTCTTTCACATCAGAAAAACCTTCACCTAACAAAGTTCCATCTGGATTTGCCATTAAATACTCTAACGTATCCACTTTAATTGTTGGCTTTTGTCCAGGCTCTTTCATGGTTACAATCAAATACATATTGCTAAACGGATAATCATTATTGTTTCTCACATTTAAAAACAAGTGATACGGATTCACTGTGTCTTTTTGTTCAAATGTAAAACGCAAAGTGTCTGATTTTTTCCAAGAACCATCTAACTCTTTGTATTCGCTAAAGAATTGCTTTTCATCACAAGAGAAAAAAAGCATTGTTATCATCAGTAATCCAATGAATTTACTCTTTTTTTGGTGCATTTTTAAAATTTGAAGGTTTACGTTTTTTGTTTTTATTGTTTTTCTTCTTCTTAGGTTGGTCAAAACGAGTTAAACTATCTTGTCCTACCACATTTTCGAATTTTTTCTCTACTTCTTGAGTGCTTTCTACCACATAATCTTCTAAGGCAGCTACTTTCTCTTTCTTTTTATTAATTGCAACAATTTCTTTTACTTTTGATACGGGTAAAACCAACCATTGTGCTGGTGCATTGGCATAAGCAAACCACATAATTTCTTTGAAAATATCTACTTTTTGGCAATATGCATCTCCTTTTTCGGTATATAACTTGGTATCCATATCTGGAAAATCTTTTAGAGCATCCAAATACGTATCCAATTCATAATTCAAACAACACTTTAATTTACCGCATTGCCCCGCTAATTTTTGTGGATTTAATGATAATTGTTGGTAACGCGCTGCCGAAGTATTGACACTTCTAAAATCGGTTAACCAAGTAGAACAACACAACTCTCTTCCGCAAGAACCAATTCCTCCCAAACGAGCAGCTTCTTGACGAAAACCTACTTGCTTCATTTCGATTCTAATCTTGAATTCTTGTGCAAATTCTTTAATCAATTGACGGAAATCTACACGATCATTTGCGGTGTAATAAAACGTGGCTTTTGAACCATCGCCTTGAAATTCTACATCCGAAATTTTCATTTCTAACTTCAAATGAATAGCGATTTCACGAGCTCGCATACGAACCGATTCTTCTTTATTTCGAGCTTCAGTCCAAATATCAATATCGCGTTGTGATGCTTTCCTGTAGATTTTAGCTAGTTCCTTATCGGGATTTTCGCCTTTCTTTTTCATTTGAATTTTTACCAATTCGCCTGTCAAAGTTACAATTCCGATGTCGTGTCCTGGTGAAGCTTCAGTAGCGACAATATCTCCAATAGCTAAAGTTAGCTTTTCTGTATTTCTAAAAAATTCTTTTCTTCCGTTTTTAAAACGAATTTCAGCCGCATCAAATGGTTCTTGACCACCTGGCAACGTCATATTTGACAACCAATCGAAAACCGAAAGTTTGTTGCAGCTATCGGTGCCACAAGTCCCGTTATTATTACATCCTTTTGGTGTGCCGTCTTTAGCACCCGTGGAACAGTTCGTACATGCCATAATTTTGAATATATGTTGATTGTCCGTTTGTTGGACTACGTTTCTAAAATGTTTTTGAGCGTAAAGATATTGATTTTTTGTGGAAACTTTCAAAAATCAATCTCGAAGTTCGCCAAAAAGAAAAAACCTATCTCATTATAAAACGAAATAGGTTTTCATATAGTATTGTAAAACAAAAATTTAAGTTTCTTTTATGGTAATAATATGCACCGGACAAGCTTTTGCTGCTAATTCACAATTTTCAACAATCGTATGGTCAGCCGATTTTAAAGTGTGAAAACCTTTGGCATCAACTGATTTAATTAATACTGATTTTCCGTCTTTTTTGGACATTTGAAATTGTGCTGGCGCCATTTCAACACAGTAATTGCAACCAATGCATTTGTCTCTTTGAAGCGTAACAACAACCATTAGTTTTCTACAATTTTATACATTTTGTCCGATAAACGAATACGGAACGGCACTTTTAAAGTGCAACTATCGCCTTTAGTTGCTTTTTCCGAAGTTACATCATTCACGAAGAAATCTTCTAAAATTAATTCTTGCGCTCCGGTTGACGGACCCGTAATTAAAATTTTATCACCTTTTTTAATGTCGTAAGCTTCGATTTTGAATTCAGCGATGCTTGATTTTGGGAAATAATGCATTCCTTTACCCACATATACTTTCTTTTGAGTAGCATTAGAACCTGGATTGTCTGACCATTCGCCTAATTTTTGTCCCAAATAATACCCACTCCAAAAACCACGATTGTAAACGGTTGCCAAAGCTTCCATCCAAGTATTGATTTTTTCTTTCGTAAACGTTCCTTCATAATACGAATCGATAGCTTCTCGATAGGTTTTGATAACGGTTGCTACATAATCTGCTGCTCTTCCGCGACCTTCAATTTTTAATACCTTAATGCCTGAATCAATAACTTGATCTAGAAAATCTAAAGTACACAAGTCTTTTGGCGACATCATGTATTCGTTATCAATTTCGATTTCAAAACCAGATTCTTGGTCGATAACTGTATATTTTTTACGACAATTTTGTTTGCAAGCACCACGATTGGCAGAAGAATTATGCGAATGTAAACTCAAATAACATTTCCCTGAAACTGCCATACACAAAGCACCGTGACCAAAGATTTCGATTTCTACTAAATTACCACTTGGTCCTTTGATTTGCTCTTTTTCGATGTCATCGGTGATTTTCTTCACTTGGCGTAAACTCAACTCGCGAGACAATACAATCGTGTCAGCAAACATCGCATAGAATTTTACGGTTTCGATATTAGTAACATTCAATTGAGTGGAAATATGCACTTCCATTCCCATCGTACGAGCTGTCATAATAACTGCTTGGTCAGATGCGATTACCGCCGTAATTCCTGCTTCTTTTGCTTTAGTCAAAAGTGTTTTTACAATCGATAAATCATGATCGTAAATAATAGTATTTAAAGTTAGATAGGTTCTAACGTTTTTTTCTTTGCAACGACGAGCAATTTCTGGCAAATCGTTTAAAACGAAATTCACCGTTGCACGAGCTCGCATGTTTAATTGTTCTACACCAAAATAAATTGAGTCGCAACCATTATCTAAAGCTGCTTGCATCGATTCGAAATTTCCTGCAGGCGCCATTAATTCTATTCTTCCAGAAGTTGTCATTAGCTGATAATTTTAAATAATTTATCGGATAATCTTACTCTAAAAGGCACTTCAAAAGTTACTTTATCGCCAACTTTTGCCGAAGAACTTTCTGTTCCGTTTACGAACATTTTTTCTAGAACCAATTCTTGATTTCCAGTTGTTGGTCCCGAAATTAGAATGCTGTCACCAACATTTAGTTCTTGATTTTCTATAACGAAAAGGCCTACTTGTGCTTTCACATAATAATGTTCGGCTTTACCAAGCAATACTTTTTTTACTTTTATTTTCTGACGAATGTCTTTTGTTTTTTCTGCTACAGCCAAAGGTTTGTCTGACAATTCACCTGAATGTTTGAATTTTAAATTTTCCGATTTTCCTTTTCGGAACACTTTATTACCCACTTGTTTTCCTCTACGAAGTTTTACTTGTTCGGCTAATGGCAAATGCGTGATTTCTAAACATTCTGTAGAACAACAATTTTCCATGGCTGCTTTACATTCGTCACATTGGATGAACAATAAGTGACAACCATCATTCAAACAATTCGTGTGATTGTCGCAAGGTTTTCCACATTGGTGACATTGCGAAACGATATCATCAGTAATCCTTTCGCCTAATCTGTGGTCGAAAACGAAATTCTTTCCAATGAATTTACTTTCCAAACCTTCTTCTTTGATTTGTTTCGCGTAATTAATAATTCCGCCTTCAAGTTGGAAAACATTTTTAAAACCTTGGTGTTTGAAATACGCCGATGCTTTCTCGCAACGAATTCCTCCGGTGCAATACATTACCAAGTTTTTATCTTCTTTGAAATCTTTTAATTGTTCGTTAATAATTGGTAACGATTCACGAAAAGTTTCTACATCTGGAGTAATTGCACCTTTAAAATGACCGATTTCACTTTCGTAATGATTTCTGAAATCTACTACAATCGTGTTTGGATCTTCTAAAATTTGATTGAATTCTTTCGCTTTTAAATGCACTCCGATATTGGTTACGTCAAACGTTTCATCGTTTAAACCATCGGCTACAATTTTATCACGGACTTTTACGGTTAGCTTTAGAAATGAATGGTCATCATGTTCTACAGCGACATTCAAACGAATGCCTCGCATAAAATCATACGCTTCCAAAGTTTCTCTAAAAGCTTCAAAATTTTCTGCTGGAACACTCATTTGAGCATTGATACCTTCTTTGGCTACATAGGTTCGACCAAGAGCATCGAGTTTGTTCCATTCGATAAATAAATCGTCGCGAAATTTTTTAGGATCTTCAATTTTGGCATACGCATAGAAAGATAATGTAAGGCGTTGTTTTCCGGCTTCATCAATTAATTGAGCTCTTTCTTCTGCGCTTAAGGTGTTGTACAGTTGCATGCTATAAACGTTTAAGTGAGAAATAGGTTATGAATTCTAAATGGAAGAATTCGGGCACAAAGGTAATAAAATTGATTAAAAATCAAATCTTTAATAGCCTATCAAAACATATTAACAATTTTTGTATCGAATAAAAAAAGATGTATTTTTACGAAAAATATTTTATTATGAGCTCAGATAAAGACGCAAAATTAAAAGCCTTACAACTAACATTAGACAAACTTGACAAAACGTACGGAAAAGGAACCGTAATGAAATTAGGTGATAGCGCTGTTGAAGAAGTAGAAGCTATTCCGTCAGGTTCATTAGGTGTTGATTTGGCTCTTGGTGTAAACGGTTACCCGAGAGGAAGAATCATAGAAATCTACGGACCAGAATCGTCAGGTAAAACCACGTTAACATTACACGCCATTGCAGAAGCTCAAAAAGCGGGTGGAATTGCAGCATTTATTGATGCTGAGCACGCATTTGACCGTTTTTATGCTGAGAAATTAGGGGTTGATATTGACAATTTAATTATTTCGCAACCAGATAACGGTGAGCAAGCATTAGAAATTGCTGAGAGTTTAATTCGCTCAGGAGCTGTTGATATTGTTGTAGTTGACTCGGTTGCTGCTTTAACTCCAAAAAGCGAAATTGAAGGCGACATGGGTGATTCTAAAATGGGATTACATGCTCGTTTAATGTCGCAAGCTTTGAGAAAATTAACAGGAACGATTCACAAAACCAATTGTACGGTATTTTTCATTAACCAGTTACGTGATAAAATTGGAGTTATGTTTGGAAATCCTGAAACCACTACAGGAGGAAATGCCTTGAAATTCTATGCTTCGGTTCGTATTGATATTCGTAAATCGACTCAAATTAAAGATGGTGATAACGTAATTGGAAATAGAACTAAAGTTAAAGTGGTTAAAAACAAAGTAGCACCACCATTTAGAACAGCTGAATTTGATGTTATGTATGGAGAAGGAATTTCAAAAGTTGGTGAAATTTTAGATTTAGCCGTTGAATTTGAAATCATCAAGAAAAGCGGTTCTTGGTTTAGTTATGGCGAAACCAAACTTGGTCAAGGTAGAGATGCTGTTAAAGTTTTAATTAAAGACAATCCAGAATTAATGGATGAATTAGAACAAAAAATAAAAGAAACCATTAAAGAAAATAATGGTTAACAAATTATCCCGATTTATTCGGGATTTTTTTTTTGTAATTTAACGCAACCTTTTGTTGTTTTTTTAATCTAACTTATATTGAATTAAAATGATTTCTAAAATGAAAAAAATTTTTATTTTACTTCTTACTTTGTTTATTGTTTCATCATGTAGTGTTGAAGAAAGTGAACGTTTTTACTATGTTACATTGCCTGTTGAAAGTGTAGATATGCCAACGGAGTTTGTAATGGGAGAAACGTATCAAATTAGAATTAGTTATCACAAACCTAATAGTTGTCATGGATTTTATGGATTTGTGTACGAGAAAAACTTAAATGTAAGAACAATCGCCGTTCAAACAGTCGTTTTTGAGGATAATAGAAACTGTACTAGTTATAATGAAAATGAAAATTTTGAAGAATTTTTAAATTTTAAGCCCACAAATAATGGTACTTACATTTTTAAATTTTGGCACGGAAAAGATTCAAATGGGGATGATATTTTTTTAGAATATGAAATACCTGTAATTTAAAAATAAAAACATTTGATAATTGAGCAACTCATACATGAATGTATTAAAAACAATATCAAGTCGCAAGAACAACTTTACAATTTATTGGCGCCAAAGTTGTTTACTGTGTGCTTGAAATACTCACGTAATTATGAAGAAGCTCAAGATAACCTACAGGAGAGTTTTTTGATCATATTTGAGAAAATAAGTCAATATAAAAACTCAGGTTCCTTTGAAGGTTGGGCAAAAAGAATAGTTATTAACTATGTTTTACAACAGTATAGAAAACAAAATATTTTTGAAATTGTTTCTGAGAAAATTCCAGCAGAAGAAGACATAGAAATTGATGATGATACTGTGAGTTTGGAATTTTTAACAAAAATAATTCAAGAATTACCTGATCGATATCGATTAGTTTTCAATTTATATGTTTTAGACGGTTATTCTCACAAAGAAATTTCTGAAATGTTGGAAATAAACATTGGAACTTCAAAATCTAACCTAGCAAGAGCAAAGGCGATTTTAAAAAATAAAATTGAATCAAAAAATAGTTTTGATGTAAAAAAAAGTAAATGAAAGAAAATAAAAATATAGAACGATTATTTCAAGAGAAATTCAAAGATTTCGAAGCATTACCGCCTGAAGAATCTTGGGATATTATTGCAAATCGTTTAAATGAAAAGAAAAAAAGAATTGTACCAATTTGGTTTCAATTTTCAGGAATTGCCGCTTCACTTTTCATAATCGGGTTTTTAATTTGGAATTTTTTAGGTGAAAATACCCCCATTAAAGTTCCAAATTCTGACAGCACAGTTGTAAATACGCAAGACTCTAAAGGAAAGTCAAATAATTCAAACATTACTTTACCTAATAACGAAGCAATTGTTTTTGATTCGCATTCAAATGAAAAAAAATTAAATAAAAAATCTAATAACTCAATCCTTCAAAATAAAGAAAATTCGATTGATAAAAAATTAGTTAATTCGGAGCTTAAAAACAATTCCATTGAAAGAAACGGATGGGTTTCAAATGAAAAATTAAATAACAATAGTAACTCAAATCAAAAAGGATTTAAAAAAGAAAAGAACAATTTCAAAAAACAATCTTCTTCTAAAGTAAATTTTGAAAAAGTTTTAGTAACTAATACAGAAAAAAACAAAACAAAAGGAAAACCAAAATCGAAGTTTAACAAAAACAATTCCGTTTTTGAAAACCTATTCGATGATAATAACGTAGTTAATAATAGTAGAGAAGATAAAACGCCTACTAATAAAGAAACAATTGATGCTTTTTTTGAAAATAAAACATCAAACACAACAACAATAAATAATAATGGTTTCATAACAAAACAAACAAACAATTCAGATGTTGTTGTTTCCAATAAAATAATTACTCAAAATAGTACACTAGTGGCTGAAATTTCTAAAGATACCAATCCGCTAGAAGAATTGCTCAAAGAAAAAGAGGCTGGGAAAAATGAAGATGAAAAAGAAGAAAAAAGAAATAAATGGGCGGTTAGCACAAATGCGTCGCCTGTTTATTTTAATTCATTAGCAGAAGGATCTTCTATTGATGAACAATTTAATTCTAATCGTAAGGACTATACAACAACTTTAAGTTACGGGATATCAACTTCTTTTTTTATTTCAAACAAATTGAGTGTAAGAGCAGGAATTAACAATATTAATTTAAGCTACAACACTAATGATGTTGTTTATGATTCAAAAATGAGAAGTGTAGAAAATAATGTTCCTAATATTTCAAGAAATGAAAAAGCTACAAATATTGTTTTTACTTCAAAAAACAATATAATTGAAACTCTTTCGAGCGATGTTGAAAATATTGCCATAACTGAAAATACTGGTTCCTTAAAACAAAATATAAGTTATATTGAAGTCCCTTTAGAAATTTCATATAAAATATTAGACAAAAAATTTAAAGTAGAAATAATAGGCGGAATGAGTACTTTATTTCTAAACAATAATAGCATTTCTTTATTAACTGATGGTATGGAAATGAATGTAGGAAAAGCAAACAATTTAAACAATATACATTTTAGTAGTAATGTGGGATTTGGCTTTAAATATAATTTTTGGAAAAGTTTTGATGCTAACTTCCAGCCTATGTTTAAATATCAAATCAATTCATTCAGTGAAAACTCAAGTAATTTCAAGCCTTATTTTATCGGCTTGTATACTGGGTTTAGTTTTAGTTTTTAAGCTTTGTTGGTTAAGCTTAAATTTTTAGTTAAGTTGTTTCATTTCTAGTTAAAATGAAACTGAGAAAGTCCAAATGCGTTTGGACTTTTTTATTTTAAATCCTCCAATAAAGGTTGTAAAATAATTTCTCTAACTTGTTGTTTCAGAGCATTTTTATCTTCTAAAGTTTTTCCTTTCGTTTCAATTATTGGATAAATTTTAGCACGCATTTTTCCTGGACTTCCGCTAAAAAAAGTATACGAAAAACGCTTTTTATTGTCGAAAAACACCATCGGAACGATTGGTAAACCATGTTCTAAAGCAATTCTGAAAGCACCGTCTTTGAATTCGTCTAATACTATATGTTCTTCTGGAACACCACCTTCGGGAAAAATACAAATGCTCAATCCTTGATGAATTCTTTTCTGAGCACGTTCAAAAACCGCATAGCGACTTTTGCTACTACTTCTATCAACTAAAATACAAACACGTTTATAGATAAATCCAAAAATCGGAATCTTCGCCAATTCTTTCTTCCCCACAAATACAAACGGATGATTTTTAACCGCAATCAACATCAACATAATATCGGTCATGGAAGTATGATTGGCCACTAACATATAACTTTTGCCATCTTCAAAAACTTCATCACCTTCAATTTTGTAATGGAATCCCATCCCTATTAAAATGAATTTGGCCCAAATACGTGCAATTTTAAAAAATAACGGATAGGTTTTCTCACTTAAAATCGTAGCCAAAATAAACGGAAACAACACAATAATTGGAACTAAAACCAAGATGTAAAACCAAATGCGATATAGAAGAGTAAGCGGATATTTTAAAAATTTCATTAAGCGTGATTATTTGATTTCCAAAAGTAATCATTTTAATAAAACACATCTCTTTTTACTTTTCTGTTTTTGCTTTACATTTGCATTTCTAAATAACAAATTAGCAGCGCTTAGCGTTAAAAAACAACTATGGCAAAAATCTTAACCGGAGTTCAAAGTACAGGAACCCCACACTTAGGTAATTTATTAGGAGCAATTATTCCTGCTATTCAAATGGCAAACAATCCTGATAACGAGTCTTTTCTTTTCATTGCTGATTTGCATTCGATTACGCAAATCAAAAATGGAGCAGAATTAAGACAAAATACGTATAGTGTTGCGGCGGCTTGGCTGGCGTGTGGTTTAGATACGAATCGTGTGGTTTTTTACCGCCAATCAGATGTGCCTCAAACTACTGAGCTTTCTTGGTATTTGAGTTGCTTTTTTCCGTTCCAACGTTTAACATTAGCACATTCTTTCAAAGATAAAGCCGATAGATTAGACGATGTTAATGCAGGATTGTTTTCGTATCCAATGTTAATGGCAGCCGATATTTTATTATATGATGCCGAATTCGTTCCTGTTGGGAAAGACCAATTGCAACATTTAGAAATTACGCGCGATGTAGCTTCGAGATTCAATCACCAAATGGGTGAAACGTTTGTATTGCCTGAAGCTAAAATCGATGAGCAAATCATGATTATTCCGGGAACAGACGGACAAAAAATGAGTAAATCGAGAAATAATTTTATCAATATCTTTTTAGATGATAAAGCGTTACTAAAACAAATCAAGTCCATTGAAACCGACAGCACACCGCTTGAAGAACCAAAAAATCCAGATACCTGTAACGTGTTTGCATTATACAAATTATTAGGTTCTACTGAACAAGTTGCCGATTTACGTGCCAAATACGAAGCAGGAAATTACGGCTATGGTCACGCCAAACAAGCTTTATTTGAATTAATCGTTGAGAAATTCAGAACCGAAAGAGAAAAATACAATTACTACAGCAATAACTTAGAAGAAGTAGACAAATTATTATTGGAAGGGGCCACAAAAGCAAGTGCTGTAGCAAATGGTGTTTTGAAAAGAGTGAGAGAGAAGTTGGGTTACTAATAAAACTCAAAATTCAATAAAGAAAACCTCAAAGTTTAGATGTCTAAATTTTGAGGTTTTTTATTTTTCAAACCACCTCAAACATCTTACCCGGCAAAGGACGAATCACGCCTTTTAATTCCATGTTTAACAAAATGGAAGAAATGCGATAAATAGGAAAATCACATTCTAAAGCGATGATGTCCATCATTTCTTTACCTGTTTTTTGAAGGTAATCGTAGATGATTT
>NZ_CALBSN010000015.1 GCF_937967675.1 uncultured Flavobacterium sp.
ACGAAATAGTAAATAAAGTAGCGCAAAGTTCTTTGATGGTATTCGATTTAGAAGACTACTATCCAGATAATCATGTGGTAGATTTAGATATTTCGCAATGGTTGTTGGAAGGGTTTATCTTGAAAGAATCTGATTTTAGAGCACAATTGAAAAACATGGATTGGGCTCAATTTGAAGACAAATACGTCGCTTTGTATTGTTCAACGGATGCAATTTTACCTGCATGGGCATTTGCTTTGGTTGCAGTTCATTTAGCACCTCATGCTTTAAAAGTCATTCACGGAAATAAAGAACTCGCTACAATAGAATGGTATCAGGATATTTTAAATAAATTGGATTATACCGACTATTTTCAAAAACCTGTAATTCTGAAAGGTTGTTCTAAAAAACCGGTTCCCAATCAAGTATATACTTTAGCGATTCAAAAATTGATGCAAGTATCTAAAAGCGTTATGTTTGGTGAAGCTTGTTCGGCAGTTCCACTCTATAAAAAATAAGTTTTATCGTTTATACTTTCATTTTATCTTTAAAATTTGGTGCTTTTAAGTAAATAACTACTTTTGCTCCTTCAAATTTTAAAATATAGATAAATGAAAAAATTTTTAATCCCTCTATTATTAATAGTTTCAAATCTTTTTGGACAAGAAACAGCTACAGATTCAACAAAACATTGGACTAGAAAAGGTGTTTTTACGTTATTAGCAAATCAATCATCTTTTAGTAATTGGCAAGCGGGTGGTCAGAATAACTTCGCTGGGAATGTTGGTGTAAATTACGATTTCAATTATAAAAATGGGGATTGGAATTGGGATAACAAAATCATCGTATCCTATGGTTTAACCAAAATCAAAGGTGCCGATACTCAAAAAACAGATGACAGACTTGAGTTTAATTCACTTTTAGGAAAAAAAGCTTCAGGTTATTGGTTTTATTCTGCTTTTTTCAACTTTAAAACACAAATGGATACTGGTTTAGATCCAGCCACTCAAACTGTAAAAATTTCGCATTTCTTTTCACCTGCCTTTTTTCAATTTGGACCTGGTATGTTGTGGAAAAAAAGCGATAATTTAAAGGTGAATTTCGCTCCAGCTACTTCAAAGTTAATTATGGTTCATGATCATTTTACAGAATTCAGCTCGTCTTTTGGTGTAGAGCAAGGCGAAACAACAAGATACGAATTAGGAGCTGCTGTTAATGGTTATTATAAATTCAAATTGATGGAAAATGTTTCTGTTGAGAATATTTTAAATTTATATTCTAATTATTTGGAAGATGCCCAAAATGTTGATATTGATTACCAATTAAACATTGTAATGAAAATCAATAAATACCTTTCTACAAACTTTGCATTTCAAACGATTTATGATGATAATGCATTTAGAGGCTTTCAAACCAAACAAATTATCGGTTTAGGTGTGAATTATGGTTTCTAATTCAAAATAGCTTAAATAAAACAAAAAGACCTCAGTTGAGGTCTTTTTTTATTCGTTTTCAACCGCATCTTTATAATCTGGATATAAAAATTTGTTGTATGGAAATCTTGTTATGTGAATTTCTCTAACAGCTTCATATACTTTTTCTCTAAATTCTTCAAAGTTTGCTTTTTCAGTTGCCGAAATGAAAAGTGTTTTGCTTTCTCCTAATTTACTCATCCAGGTTCTTTTCCAATCTTCCAAAGTATAATGTTTAGTGGTTTTTTCAACACTTAAATCATTTTCATCAAAATAAACCGATTTAAAAGCGTCGATTTTATTGAAAACCATAATCGTAGGTTTGTCTGCACTTTTAATGTCTAGTAAAATTTGGTTTACCGATGCAATATGATCTTCAAAGTCGGGATGCGAAATATCTACCACATGAAGCAATAAATCAGCTTCTCTCACTTCGTCTAAGGTGCTTTTAAACGATTCAACTAATTGTGTTGGTAGTTTTCTAATAAACCCAACCGTATCGCTTAAAAGGAACGGTAAATTCTTTATTACTGTTTTTCGAACAGTTGTGTCAAGTGTTGCGAATAATTTGTTTTCTACAAACACATCACTTTTTCCAATAGCATTCATTAAAGTAGATTTTCCAACATTGGTATAACCTACTAAAGCTACACGAACCATGGCACCACGATTACTTCGTTGGGTTGCCATTTGTTTGTCGATTACTTTAATTTTATCTTTTAGTAAAGAGATTCTATCACGCACAATACGACGGTCTGTTTCAATTTCGGTTTCTCCCGGACCACGCATTCCAATTCCCCCTTTTTGACGTTCTAAGTGCGTCCACATTCCTGTTAAACGGGGTAATAAATATTGGCATTGCGCTAATTCTACTTGAGTTCTGGCATACGAAGTTTCAGCACGTTGCGCGAAGATATCTAAGATAAGATTGGTTCTGTCTAATACTTTACAATCTAATTCTTTGGTAATATTTTTCGATTGAGAAGGTGTTAATTCGTCATCAAAAATTACGGTTTTAATATCGTTATCTTTGATAAAGTATTTGATTTCTTCTAGTTTACCTGTTCCAACAAACGTTTTTGGATTGGGTTTATCCATTTTTTGTGAGAAACGTTTGACAACGGTTCCACCAGCGGTAAATGTTAAAAATTCCAATTCGTCAAGATATTCGTTTAGTTTATCTTCACTTTGGTTTTGGGTTACTATTCCTACTACTATTGATTTTTCAAAGTCAATTACTTCTTTCTCTAACATAATCATTCTTTAAGAATACAAAGGTACGAGAAATAGAAGTATAAAAAAACCCTCAAATAATGTTACATTAGTTGAGGGTTTTCTAAAAGTTGTATGGCTATTGACCTAATATTTTAACATTATCTACTTCCCATGCAGCTGCAGAAGAAGTTGTTGATCTGTATTTGAAAGCAACGCGAACATTTGAATTTCCTGTGAATGACGAAATATCAATTCCTCCAGAATTGCCTAAGCTCCAAGAGGTATAGCTTCCGCTAGTCCAAACAGGTAAATTAAATCCAGTTAATTGCGTCCAAGTTGCAGTACTAGGTGCTCCTGAACTATAATTAGTAGAAACATAAACTTCTAAAGCAGGACCCGCATAACGAGTACTAGTTTGAAAAGATAATACTGCAAATGAATTTGTACTTAAATCAATAGAAGGTGAAATTAACCAATCTTCATTATTTACTCCAAACCCATTAATGAATGCATTAAAAGTAGGGTTACCAAATGTAGCTTGTACATTCCAAGCGGTAGTTCCACTAACATTTTGTTTAACCCAGTTAGGGAAATTAGTATCAAAAGGTTCATTGAAAATTGTAGCTAAATTGATTCGTGGTTGATCTAATTTTACATCTTCTAATGTTCTTAACATAAATTGATAATAAGCAGTTCCTGAACTATTAATATATTTTGTAAGTACACATCTGATTTTACCACTACCACTAGGAATTGGTTTTGAAGCAAATGTTGCGTATTCACTAGTCCTTATAGTTACACTATTTCCAAAGATATCTGTAATAGTGTGGTTTGTTGCTCCTCCACTAACATTACTTGGATCGTAGTAATTTTTTCCTAAAGCTGCATCAGAAAACTGAACATTATCAAATTCAATCAATTTATTAATATATTGATCTGCCTGAGCTTGATTTAATGATAAATGATTTACAATATCATCTTCATTAATTTTATCACAGCTTCTTAAAATTACATCTTTATATTCAACACCAGAAATTCTTCCTACTCCACCATTATATGAAGACCCAATAACTGTAGCATCGTATTGTTTATTAAAATATCTGTTTTTATCTAATTTGATGGTAACTTTTCTTCCTGGTTCAAATTCTGTATATAGGTTGTAATTGTCTACCGGCATACTAAAACCAGTTGAACCATCGGTAGAAACCATAGATATAGACTTATAAAAGTTTCCTCCTTCATCACTTGAAGTTACATAAGCTTCAATATAATCTACTAAATTTTCATCAGTAGTATATTGTGTAGCAGTACCTACAGCAAGTGAAGTAATTTCTGAAACTTCCTTAGTCTTAGGAATAGAAATACATTCGTTTGATAAATCTGGAGTTCCATAATCATCGCCATTTACACATCCTACTAATGATGTTAAAACAGTAATTGTTAGTAATAATCTTAAATTTTTCATAGCGTATTATTTTGATGTATATACGTAAAGATTATCCACTTGGAATAATCCGTCTAAGTTAGTGTTAGTTCCTGAACCCGTTACTTTAAATGCAATGTGAATGGTTTGTCCTTCATAAGCACTTAAATTAATTTCACCAGATGGAATAAATAAATATCCTGTAGTGCTTTTATTTGCAACACTACATACTACTTCATTCCAAGTTGCTGAATTTACATTGCTTCCGTCAAAATCTGAAGAAACATAAACTTGAAGTTTGTTTGCGTTATCAGATACGAAGTTTTGAGCGGATTGAAATGAAAATTTTACACTTTCATAGCCTGATAAATCATAAGCAGGTGAAATTAACCAACCAATGTTTGAAGCATTTCCAGAACCATAAGTATTAAATTCTGCATACCCATTACCACTATAAATTTTTTCTTTCCAGAAAATTGTACCAGCTTCAGCAAAATTTGTCCAACCTGTTAAATCTAAAACAGTGTTATGTTGAATGTCTTGAAATTCTTCAGAATAAAAAGGGGTTTTTACCGTTGGAATTACATAATCATCCTCACCAACGCAACTTGTTAAAACTACTGATGAAGTTACTAACAAGAAAAGTGACTTTAATAAATTATTTTTCATAGTGCAATTTTTTAGAAGTTAATATAGAAGTTAACAAAATAAGTTCTTCCGTATCCATAAAAATATTTAGGACCAAAAGCACGAGTTCCACTAACTAAATCTTGTTGTAAGTCAGGAAACGTTGCTTTACGAGATTGTTCGAAACCACCCGTTTTATAGGTAACATCTAAAACATTATTTACTGAAGCAAAGAAACCAACAGTGTTACGATTTGCTTTACTAATTCTCCATGATTTTCCTCCAGTTAAGTTTAAAATTGAGAAACTATCAAATTTTTCTTGTTTTAAAACTTTTCTAACAGCATCATCTGTAGCACCTGGATAAGAAACTCCAGTTGCTGGGTTAATACTGAAATTATCTGTTCTTAATATGTTTGAAACATCGATATAAGAATCTCCAAGATAGTTGATGTTGGCTCCAACCCACCAAAAACGAGGGTCACGGTATTCTAAACCAAATGACGCAGCTGTTTGAGGCATTCCAGGTTGATGATAATCTTTAATATATACTTTTCCAAAATCTTTTATAGGATCTTGACCTAAAGCAGCTAAACCGTCATCATTAGTTTTTAATTTAGCATTTTTAGAGTAAATATATTGACCATATGATGCTGCAGCAGTAGCTTTAATTGTAGATGTAATTTGATATTCTATACCAAGTTCAACTCCCATGTTTTGTTTTTCTAAACCAGTAACAATTTCACTAACAAAAGCATCTTCATCTCCTTCAGTATCACCTATGTTTTCAGCATAAAAGAAAGAAATATCAGTAGCATTACTTATTTTTGAATAAAAACCTGTTAATCTACTTTTGAATTTAGGACTTCTTATGATATAACTACCATCAGCACTTACAATAGATTCACTAACTAAATCAGGAGTTATATTGTTGTTTAAACGAGCATTTGAAAATGAGCTTCTTAAAGTTGGAGCTTTTGTCATGTACATTCCATTGAAATCCAATAGGTGTTTTCCAGTAAGTTTGTAGGTAATTCCTCCTTTGAAACCAAAATTCTCAAAAACGATGCTTTTTCCTTTACCAAATGAATTGTTTGCATAGATTCCATTTCTGAACAATCCTTCTCTTTGATATTCTGTTCTAGAAAAAGATTGCGCTAAATAAAAATCAGCTTTGTCGTAAGAAAATTTAAATTGTGTAAAACCATCAAAAGTTAAAGCGTGTAATAAATAATTGTATCCATAAGTGTCACCTTCTTTAACTTGTCTGTTAGGGTTGTTTAAGTTTGATTGTGTAGCATCTCCTGCAAAGAAAGGATCAATATCTAGGAAATATTGACCTCCTAATAAATCCAACAAGTTTTGGTGGTTGTGTGATCTTAATTTTCTAAAATTAGCCGCAGCAGTTAAACTAATGTTATCTGATAAACTTGAGTTTAAAATTGTATTAGCGCTTAATTGATTGTCGTCTGTTCTATCTTCATATAAAACATAAACACTTCTTCCTGGAGTAGCACTATTTTGATTAGCTAAATACATTGCTTTCCAGTCTATTTGACCATTTGCTAAGAAATTAGTTCTGGCAATACCAGCCTGGGTATAATCTGGAGTCCAAACTCCATTATCATCAAATTGATTTAAATAATAACTTGGTAAATTTCTGTAATATGTAGGATCTGGATTATTACCTCCTTGGTAATCAAGTCTAGAGTTTCCAATTTTTCCAGTTTGAAAAGCAACATTAGTATTTAATGTTGTTTTTTCCGTAATTTTCCAATAGTGAGACAACATAGTCATTGGCTCTTCTACGTCTTTATCTCTAGAATTACGTTTTTTACCATCTTGCCATCCCCAATATGAATTGTATTTAATTCCTTTTAAATCAGTAACTTCTTGAGTATTAGGAGACGATTTTCCTCTGCTATTTTGAGCATAAATTGAAGTTAAATTGATGCTGTGTTTATCGTTAATTTTCTTTTCAACACTTGCAAAAAGAGAATTTGCGCCATAATCTGTTCCATCAAAATAAGCTTCTTCTGCCCATCTTCTTGAAGCCGAAACAACAAAAGCCCAACCATCTTTGTTCATACCTGAAGCATGAGTACCCATCATTCTCCAATTGTAGTTAGTGTTAGTTCCAGACATTGAAATTCTTGTTCCAGGACGGTAAAAAGATGCTCTTGTGTTAATTTCTTGTGTTCCTAAAGCACTACCAAAAGTATAATCCGAAGGAGCAGAACCCATAGTAAACTCTTGATTTCTTGTTGCATCATTTAAACCACCCCAGTTACTCCATTGTGGTCTGCCATCATATAATTTGTTCATTGCGATACCATTAATCATGGTAACACCATATTCATTATCTAAACCTCTAATTCTAAAACGAGCTAGTCCCCAATTGAATGCTGCAGCTTGTTGATAAGTGTCTCTTGATGACTGTAATAAACCCGAGGTACTTTCAGATCCACTATTGTCATCACCTAAGTCATTTTCGGTTATTGTTACTAAACTTAATTGTTGTTCCGAAGTAATATCTTCTTCTAATAAAACAACCCCTAAGTCAATGGTTTCACCAGCGAAAGGTTCTAAGTTAAAAGTTTGTTGGTTATAACCTGATGTTTTAACCACTAATACCTGCTCACCTGAAGGAATAGATTGGAATACAAAACTTCCATCAACCGATGTTAAAGCAGTTTGATTTGTGCTCTGAATAACAGCCACAACATTTTGTAATGGTTTTTGACTTTTAGCATCTATAACCTTACCTTTCAAGGCCGGATTTTGCTGTGCAAAAACTAAAACAGCTTGCAGTACCAATAAGGTACTTAGTACAAGTTTTTTCATAAAGAAATTTATAATTAATACTAATTTAATGTTAAGTAGTTACAAACTTAACAGCCTACAAATGTATAACTTTTAATAATATTATTTACCTTTGGCACCTATTTTGTGTTAAACTTGATATTAATATAACATTCATTTTATGAAAATTAAACACTTTTTCTTGGTTTTAGCAGTTGTTTTTTCAGCTATCAAAGGCTTTTCTCAGGATAAAAAATTTAAAGTACATACCGTTGCTTTTTACAATTTTGAAAATTTATTCGATACAATTAACGATCCTGATACATATGACGAGGAATATACTCCCGTTAATGGCTGGACTAAAAAAAATTATAATAAAAAATTAGATAACTTAAGTCGTGTTCTAATTGAATTGGGGACAAGCGAAAGTCAAAAAAACTCACCAGTAATTATTGGAGCTTGTGAAATTGAAAACAGAAGAGTATTAGAAGATTTAGTAAAACATCCCACATTAATCAATAAAGGATACAAAGTTGTGCATTTTGATTCTCCAGATAAACGTGGAATTGATGTTGGGTTTTTATATCAAGAAAAGTATTTTCAGCCAACAAGTTACATAAATGTGCCTTTGTATGTTTATGAAACAGAAACTACTTCTGATAAGAAAAAATCAAAAGAGGAAGAAAAAGAAGTTGAGGAAAATGTAAATTATGATAAAAAAACAAAAAGAATTTACACAAGGGATCAACTTTTGGTAACTGGTTTGTTAGATGGTGAAGAAATTAATATTATTGTAAATCACTGGCCATCTCGTTCGGGTGGAGAAAAAAGAAGTAGCCCTTATAGAGAAGCAGCCGGAAGATTAAATAGAAAAATTATGGATTCTATTATCAAAATTAATCCAAAAGCTAAATTTATTACCATGGGTGACTTAAATGATGGAACTTATAATAAAAGTGTAAAAGAAGGTATTGGTGCAAAACTGAAAAAATCGGAATTAAAAGAACCAAGAGATGTTTATAATCCTTTTGAGCAAATGGCTAAGGATGGTCACGCTACATTGTTTTATAGAGATTCAGGGGATATTTTTGACCAAATCATGGTGAGTCAACAATTAGTTCCTGCTGATAATAACGATTACAGAACCTTTAAATATTGGAAAGCGGGTATTTACAACAAACCGTTCCTAATTCAGAAAACCGGTCAATGGAAAGGATATCCACTACGTAATCAAAACGGAACTCCAGGATTTTCAGATCACTTCCCAGTTTATATTTATTTAGTGAAAGAAGTGAAGTAATTTTAGTCTTAATAATTTAATAAGGTTAGTTGGCAATAAAATGCGGCTAACCTTTTTTCTTTTTAGTAACTTTACATTTTAAATGCAAAAAAGATGGCAATAGGAAAACCGTTTAATTTACAAAAGTGGATTGAAGACAATAAAACGTTATTAAAACCACCGGTTAGTAATAAGAATTTATATGTAGAATCGGAAGATTATATAGTAATGATAGTGGGTGGACCCAATGCACGAAAAGACTATCACTACAACGAAACGGAAGAGTTATTTTACCAATTAGAAGGTGAAATCATCGTTTACATTCAAGAAGATGGTGAAAAGAAAGCTATGAAATTAGGTCCTGGCGATATGTATTTGCATCCCGCTAAGGTGCCGCATTCTCCAGCAAGAACTGAAGGTTCTGTAGGTTTAGTAATCGAAAGAAAGCGCGCAGGAAAAGGATTCAACGATGGTTTACTGTGGTTTTGCGACAATTGCAATCACAAATTACACGAAGTCTATTTCGAATTACACGATATTGAAAAAGACTTTTTACCACATTTCAGTACATTTTACAATTCGGAAGAAAAAAGAACGTGTAAAAAATGTGGTACTGTAATGGAAACCAATCCTAAGTTTACTACTAAGAAATAGTAAAAAAACAGCTGTGTAACTTGAGACACATATTTATTAAAATATATTTTTTACATTTGTGAAAATTTAACAAAAACCGAATAAAAAGTTATAAAATGATATCTGAAGCAGCAATTCAATTTGGTATGCAAGAAGCTTTGCAACAATTAGGCATTAAAGAAATTAACGAAGGAACTTCTACTGGAACAAAGTGGTTTTCTAACGGAAAAATCATCGAATCATACTCACCAGCAACAGGAGATTTGATTGGAAAAGTAAAATCTTCAACAAAAGAAGATTACGAAACAGCTATGAGTGCTGCAGAAGAAGCTTTCAAAACATGGCGTTTGGTTCCAGCTCCAAAAAGAGGAGAAATTGTGCGTCAAATGGGAGAAGAATTGCGTAAGCATAAAGAAGCATTAGGAAAATTAGTGTCTTTTGAAATGGGTAAATCGTATCAAGAAGGTCTTGGAGAAGTTCAGGAAATGATTGACATCTGTGATTTCGCAGTAGGTTTGTCTCGTCAATTACACGGATTAACAATGCACTCAGAACGTCCAATGCACAGAATGTATGAGCAATGGCATCCGTTTGGAATTGTTGGAATCATTTCGGCTTTCAACTTCCCAGTGGCAGTTTGGTCTTGGAACACGATGTTAGCATGGATTTGTGGTGATGTTTGTATTTGGAAACCAAGTTCAAAAACGCCTTTATGTGGTGTAGCGTGTCAAAACATCATTCAAACGGTATTAGAAAGAAACAATTTACCAGAAGGAATCAGCTGTTTAGTAGTGGGTAACGAATCGGGTGATTTAATCAATAACGACAAACGTATTCCATTAGTATCGTTTACAGGTTCTACAAGAATTGGTCGTCACGTATCAAAAACGGTTGCTGAGCGTTTTGGGAACACTATCTTAGAATTAGGAGGAAACAACGCGATTATCGTTTCTAAAGAAGCGGATTTATCAATGGTATTGGTAGGAGCGGTATTTGGAGCAGTAGGAACAGCTGGTCAACGTTGTACTTCAACTCGTAGATTAATTGTTCACGAAAGTGTTTACGATAAAACATTAGACGTTTTAGCAAAAGCGTATGCGCAGTTAAAAATTGGAAATCCATTAGATGCTAACAATCACGTAGGTCCACTTATCGATAAAGGTGCGGTGCAAGATTACTTAAACGCTATCGAAAAAGCAAAAGCTGAAGGTGGAAGAGTAATTGTAGAAGGTGGTGTTTTAGAAGGAAAAGGATACGAAAGCGGTTGTTATGTAAAACCATGTATTATTGAAGCGAAAAACGAGTTTGAAATCGTACAACACGAAACATTTGCTCCCGTTTTATATGTAATGAAATACAGCACAATTGAAGAAGCTATCGAAATGCAAAATGCAGTTCCTCAAGGATTATCTTCTTCTATCTTTACGAACAACATGAGAGAAATGGAGTTATTCCTTTCTGCGGCAGGTTCAGATTGTGGTATTGCTAACGTAAACATTGGAACTTCTGGTGCTGAAATTGGTGGTGCTTTTGGTGGTGAAAAAGAAACAGGTGGTGGACGTGAATCAGGTTCTGATGCATGGAAAGCGTATATGAGAAGACAAACGAATACTATCAACTACGGAACAGCATTACCGTTAGCTCAAGGTATTAAGTTTGATTTATAAAATTAAGTGATTAGTGAAAAGTAATTAGTGATTAGTTACTTTTTGGATATAGAAAAACCCTGCAATTGCAGGGTTTTTTGTTGTTTTTATTACTATGTGGGCACGGAATGCAATTCCGCGCTAGCGGAGTATCTCAGTTTCCGATAAAATCCTTTCTCGTGATTCGTTTTAACCAAAGATAACAAATTGTAAATAAAAATCCCACAAATTTGATTTGCAGGGTTTTATATTATCACATTGCCACATTGGCACATTGAAAATTACTTCGTTTTCTTCACGTATTGCGTCAAAATGTAAATACTTTGGTTTTCCACTCTACCTTCAATCAAGTTAGCGTCGTCCCAAACTAATTTAATATTGTGTACGGCAGCTCCACGTTTTGCAGTAAAAGTAGCGCCTTTTACATCTAAATCTTTAATTAAAACAACCGAGTCGCCATCTTGTAAAACAACGCCGTTACTGTCTTTATGTACAATTTTGTTTTCGTCTTCTTCTGCGCCTTCACCTGTTGTTTTTGCCCATTCTAAGGCTTCTTCATCTAAGTACATCATGTCAAGCAAATCGTTGTTTTTCAAACGCGCTAACATGCGCCAAGATAAAATTTGTACTGGCAAATGCTCATTCCACATACTTTCTGATAACCCTCTCCAATCGTTTTCATTCATGGTTTCTGGGTTTTCAATTTGGTCTTTTAAATGTTTCGCAACTAAAACCGAATGTTCTAAACTTTCCGTAGTGTGAGGTGGTAACGTGTACACAACTAAATCGTGTTCGGTACCACTAATTTCGCAAACTGAACCACTGCGGTCTTTCAGTTTTTTTTCTATTACACTCATTTTGAATGGATTTTACGTAAATAAATAATTTGGGACAAAGTTATAAATTGAAATTAATTATCTTTGATTATTCGACTAAAATAAACTTAAAATGAAGAAATTACTCTTAATCATAGCTTTATTACCAATTTTATTAGCAACGCAATGCGATGAAGACGATAACGAAATTGCCTGTACCGAAGAAGCAAGAGCAGGTTTAAATATCACTATAAAAGATGCCGAAACCAATGCCTATTTAAGCGAAGGTGTTTCGGTTGTAGCTAGAGATGGAAGTTATACTGAAACCTTACAGAGTTTTGATAGTTCCGAACCAGTTTTTTCAGGCGCTTATGAAAGAGAAGGAAATTATACGATTACGGTTTCAAAATCGGGTTACGTTACGTACACTTCTGAAGTAATCAGTGTTACTTCCGATGTGTGTCACGTCATTCCACAACAAAGAACAATTTTACTTCAACCGGAATAAAAAAAGGAAGCCATTTCGACTTCCTTGATATAACGTATTTATAAACTTTTAAAAGTTAAAAGAGGCTCCAAAATGAAATATAAATTGGTTGTTGTAATGTTCAAATCCACGAACATCAGAATCATAGCGAGCTAATGGGGCTGAACCTTCTGCATACAATCCAAAACCTTTTGAAAAGAAATAACGGAATCCTAAGTGTGCTCCAAAGTTGCGAGTACCCAAATTCAAACCAGGATAGATGTCCATTTTGGAATCTAAACCTAAAACACTGCCAATATTAGCATTAAAACGTGCTTTTATATCAGCTCTGTCTTCAAAAGCTGGTTTTTCTCCTAAAATTTTATCAGCATTTAATATATAAGTTCCCGCGAATCCAAATGACATATTTTCGCCCAAACCAAAATCTACCGTTGAAGTAATACCCGAACCACCATCTTGAAGATTAAGTCCTACTTGAAATTTAGTATCTCCTTTTCCTTTAAACGCTTGTGCATTTGTCATTTGAATTGTGGCAAATAAACAAATTACCGTCAGAATATTTTTCATAGCTTTCGACTTTTTTATTATTCATACAAAGATACAATTTTAATTTCTTCCGTTTTCATTAGGATACAATTCAGGTAAAGCATCACTTTGCCAGAATTCTTTGGTTTCAATATCCATTATTGTAAGTTTACCTTTGAAAGCAGCACCAGTATCTATATTCCACACACAAGCTTTATTCATAGGGATGTTTTCATTTATTTTTGTAACTGGAGTATGTCCGATGTAAATTTCCTTATATAGAGTTAGTCGGTTTGGATAAATGATAGCATCTTTAGAAAGTTTCGGATCAAGTGCAAGAGCGGTTTCCCAAAGCGTTCTGTCCCAATAAAAAAGCGGTTTAAAATGTTCGTACTCTACACCTTTCATATTCGTAAAACCAGCATGAATAAACAACCGGTTTTCATTATCTAAATAATAATTTTGAAGCGATTGTAAAAAACGAATATGTTTCTTTTTCGTTTCCGAGTCAATATTTAGATAGGATGTAACTGTTGCTTCTCCACCATGTTGAAACCACAATTTTTCATCAATATTTTCGTTATTGCCTAATAGCCAATCTAATAGAAGTTCGTCGTGGTTGCCACGAATAAAAATACAAGGTTGTTTTTTTTGTAATTCAATCAAAAAATCCAAAACTCCTGGAGATTCGCTCCAACCATCGACAAAGTCACCAAGAAAAATCAAAGTATCATTATTAGTAACATTGGCTCTATCTAAAACTTGGTGAATGGCTTTTAATCCACCATGAATATCTCCTAATACGAATTTTCTCATAAATAATTCAATTTTTATTCAATTTTTAGTAAAATATGCAGAAAAACTACAGCAATTTATCTTTCATGACTTTCTATTTTTGTATTTCATATTAACAAATATAATTTCAATATTAATAACTCTTTAAAATTAAATCATTATGAAAAATTTAGTTAAGTCATTAGTTCTAACGGTAGTAGGTGTTTCTCTTTTTTCTTGTACAACAGACGAGTATGATGCTGCTCTTGAACAAAGTGTAAAAGTAACAGAAAATATCAAAAACGAACAATTTAAAAATGGGGATTCAGTAACTAAAGATGAAGAAGCAAATTCTGATATGTTACAAAGAGAAGATGATGGAAATCCTCTAATTATTATTGTTAAAAAAGACTAAAAAAATTAAAATATAGTAAATATGAAAACAATTGTATTATTAATAGTGAGTTCTTTGTTTTTGTCTAATATGCCAAAAAACAAAGAGAATGATTCTATTGAAAAAGTAATGTCTTATAAAATAGAAAAATTTGAAATAAATAAAATAGATAATGTATCTTGTTCACGAACACCCATAATAATTGTTAAAAGAGATTAATTTTTAGCTTTTAAATGTAATTTTGTTCAAAAGGAATCTTTTATTTGAAACAGGTCGTAATTTTTATGTCTTTATTATTTCTCGTTGGATGTGATTCAACCGAGAATGAGTCTATATTACAAAAAAAATTGAATGAATATTTCGAAAAAAGTTCAAATGTTACTATTGAAAAAAGAGATCGATTACAATATATTGACTCTGCAATTAATATTATTGATCAATCAAATTTTAATGATTCAATTAAAATTAAAGATTATTTTAAGGCAGCGAATCGTTATTTTGGATTATTAGAATATGAGAAATATAAAAAAATCACTCATAAAATATTACAGATTTCAATTTCCAATAACGATTCTCTAAACACAGCTAAAGCTGAATATTACTTAGGGGATTATTATTTTTCAACCACTAAAAACGATAGTGCTTTTTATTATTATTTAGCGGCAGAAAAGAAATACAACGGATTAAATGATAAACTTAATTTTGCCAATACTAAATTGCATAAGGCATACATTTTATCGTATGAAAAAGATTTTTTAGGTAGCGAATCAGAAACAATTAAAGTTTTGAATATTGCCAAAGAGCTAAATGATCAAGAATTGATTTATGAGTGTTATGTAAATTTAGGTGCATCATTGGTAGGGTTAGGAAATTATGAAAAAGCATTAGAGTATCATCAAAAATCTTTATTGCAGATTAAAAGTGTTGATGAAGAAACATATAAACCAATTTTTCAAGCGCAAACATTAAATAATATTGGATTTGTTTATTTAAATATTAATAAGTTTAAAGAAGCAAGTGATATTTTTGCAGAAGGTTTAAAGATTAAGAATCTAAAGGAAATCCAACCTGTTTTATATGCTTCTTTACTTGATAATTTTGCTTATTCTCGTTTTAAGATTAACAACACTGAGGGATTAAAAGATTTTATTACCGCATTAAATCTTAGAGATGATTTACATGAGGATTACGGTAAAATTAACAGTAGAATCCATCTTACAGAATACTATTTATCAAAAAAAGATACTAATACCGCTATTCAATATAATGATGCCGCAAATCGTCTAGCAAAAGAATCAAATTTTAATAAGGAAGTATTACAAACATTAGATTTTTATACTAAATTAAAACCCAAGGAAGGCTTAAAATATGCTCAAGAGTATATAAAACTTAGTGATAGTCTACAGCAACAAGAAAGATTAACACGCAATAAATTAGCCCGAATTGAATTTGAAACAGATGAAATTATAGTTGAAAAAGAAGCCATTTCAAATAAATTTCGATTTATTTTAATATCCTCATTACTTGTTATCTTTTTTGGCATATTATTTTACATTATTCTTTATCAAAGAAGCAAACACAAAGAATTACTTTTTAATCAAGAACAACAAAAGGCTAATGAGGAAATTTATAAATTAATGCTTGATAAGCATGACGAATTAGAAGAAGTAAAAAAGAAAGAAAAATTAAGAATTTCACAAGACCTTCATGATAATATTTTAAATAAACTCGCAGGAATTCGATTCAATTTGTTTGCGTTAACTCAAAAACCCGATGAAAGCGTTATAAAACGTAGTATCGAGTATATTGATAAAATTCAAAGCGTTGAAAGTGAAATAAGAACTGTTGCACACGAATTATTTTCTGAGTCATTTCAAAATAACGGAAATTACAGAAGTATTTTGGAACAATTAATTCAAAACCAGAAAGAAACATATTTAACACAATTTGAGTACACTATTACAACAGATGAAACAATAGAAACCATTTCTGCATTAATTAAAATGAATATTTACAGAATTATTCAGGAATCATTAAATAATATTAACAAACACGCAAATGCTTCTTCTATTTTTTTAAAGCTATATATTGAAGATGGATTTTTGTTTTTGACTATAAAAGATAACGGTGTAGGATTTAATTTGACAAAGTTAAAAACGGGTATAGGATTAAAAAACATGGAAAGCCGAGCGGAATCAATTAATGGTCGAATAAAAATTTCGTCCGAAATTAATAAGGGAACATCAGTAATTTTAAAAGTTAAACTATAAATAGGATATTATTTTGGAAAATAAAAGACTCAATATACTAATGATTGACGACCATCCCTCTATGATAGAAGGGTATAAAAGTATTCTTTCTTTTAATGATTTAGATTTTGAAATTGATATTACTCCAGCTTATAATTGTGAAGGCGCTTATTATTTGATTACTAAAAATCAAAATAATGTTGCATACGATGTAGTTTTTATCGATTTAAGCTTACCTGCTTTTCCTGAACAAAAAATTTTCTCAGGGCATGACTTGGCTAGATTAGTTAGAAATTATATGCCGTCTACAAAAATTATTATTTTAACATCGCATGTTGAGGCTTTTTTACTATATAAAATTCATAGAGAAATTGAGCCTGAAGGATTCTTAGTGAAAAGTGATTTTTCAGCTCAAGAATTATTAAATGCTTTCAACCAAATTATGACGGGTGATAAATATAAAAGCCGAACCGTACAACAAAATATTAATGAGTTAATGGCAAATGAATTTCTTTTGGATGATTATTATCAACAAATCATAACCCTATTAGCTCAAGGAATTAAAACTAAGAATATGCCTGAATATATAGGCATTACCTTAAGTGCCATTGATAAAAGAAAAGCTCACATAAAAGAGTTCTTTAATATTGAAAAAGGCTCAGATGAAGATATTATTAAAGAAGCTAAAAAAAGAGGGTTAATCTGAAATTTTAACAAAATGTGCAGAAAAACTACAGCAACCCATCTAAAAAGCATACTTATCTTTACAATGTAATTTAAATATTAAAAGGATGAAACTCTATACTAAAATCTTGCTGTTATTATTGTTTCTAAGTTTGGTATGGTTATACACTGTAGTTGATTTAACTTATAATACGATTTTTTTTGAAAGTAGTACCTTTTTATCAAAATGTATTGGTTATCATGCTCAATTTGAATTAATATATATATTAGGCGTTTTCCTTTTTATTTCCTATTTATCATTAATTCTCTTCATTAAAAACAAAAAAATTTATTGATAATATTTCATTTTTCTTAAAATTCGCATTGCTTCTTTAAACGAGACATAAAGTAGCGGATTTTCAAATGATTTTAGATAGGGTTTAGCATCAATCAATTTTTGTTTGGCATCTTCAAATCCATTTAAATAACAAATCATCATAATTTGAGGAAAGTTTTCTATATCTCTCTTTTCCGATTCTTGTAAAAGTAATCCCTTTTGAAGCTTAGAAAGTAAAGCAAGATGAGAATTATAAATATGATGCAACATTTTTCGGTTGTATTGCGGAGGTTCAAACAACATTTCTGAATTCATTTTGTAATAACCATTATCAAAAAAACTTAGTGTAACTTTTTCAAACGGATAGTAGCTGGTTTTATCATTTAATCCTAAAGAAATGTATTCGGTAATACTAAAACTGCTATCATCATAGGTAATACTTACTTCGTCTAAAGCCGAATAAAACAGTTTTACCTGTTCGTTGACCAACTCAATATCCACTCTAGAATAATACTCTTTATCCCGAACTTTTTTCTTATTTCCAGCCCAACAAACCACAAATAATTCTTTGAAAACTTTGTATTTGGAAGGCAAGTCCTTATGGCGATTGTTGATAAAATCCAAAACACTTTCTAAGGTGTGTTCAATGCTATTACGAGAGCTGTTTTCAATACTAATAACCGTCTCCACATTCTGTTTCGAATACGGAATTTTTTCAGTCGTAGGTGAAGTATTGCTTCCCTTTCTAACGAAATAAGTATTCGCTTCAATGGTATGAATGCCTTTTTTGAAATATGAATTTTTAGATTTCGGTTTAATGGTAACCAATCCTACCACTTTATCTTTTGGAAGGTTTGGGAAAGGCACATTTTCGTACTGAATTTTAGGTGGATTTTCTAAAAAAGCATTTACCAAATTCTGAATTCGGCTATCATCAAAAAAATCATTACCAACGATTTCATTGGTTTCGTCTTCCACACCCACCACAATATAAGAATTGTTACTCGGATTGGAATTGGAAAGCGCACAAATGTGCTTTAAAAACTTGGCTTTTCCTTCTTTGGTGTGTAAATTCAACTGCCGCTTCTTATCATAAAAACTGTTCTCATCATGATGAGCTAAAAGATTTTTGATAAGAAGCCGCTTGTTGATCATTTTTTACCTGAATATTCTGAACACTGTTAACCGAATACTGATTACTATTCTAAGGCACTCTATTTCCCATGCTTTCTGTCCAGATAGCAAACCAATCTTGCTTATCTAAAACTAACGATTTTGCTTTCATTAATTGTTGAATTCTTCCTGAATTAACCGTTCCGGCAACGGGAGAAATTCCAGCAGGATGTTGCATAATCCAAGCTAATAAAATAATATCAGAACCTATGTGATATTTCTCAACTAACTTAGCTAAAAGTTGACGCAATCTAAAGGTTTGATCGGTATTTTCTCTAAAAACAGTTCCTAACGGATTCCAAGCCATAGGTTTGATATTGTGGACTTGCATGTAATCAAAACTACCGTCTAACATAGCTTCATAATGTGTTGCAGAAAACTGTACCTGATTAAAAGAAATTTCGGTTTTCTGACGTAATAATTCGGTTTGAAAAGGTGTGAAATTAGAAACTCCAAAAGATAGAATTTTTCCATCTGCTTTTAATTTCGAAACGGCTTCGGCAATTTCGTCCGCTTGCATTAACGGACTTGGACGATGAAGTAATAAAACATCCAGATAATCCGTTTGTAGATTTTTTAATGAATTTTCGGCTGACCAAATAATATAATCTTTAGAATATTCGTAATGTTTTATCGAATTATTAGGTCTGTTTTCAGAAGTATATTGAATTCCACATTTAGTAATTAATTGAATTTTTTTGCGATCTATTTTACTTTCAGTAAGTGCTTTTCCAAACGAAGCTTCAGTGGTATAACCTCCATAAATATCGGCATGATCAAAAGTAGTGATTCCGTTTTCTATGAATAAATTAATTAAGTGAGTAAATTCATTGGTATTTAGGTTTTTATCCCAAACACCCCAATTCATAACTCCGGCAATAATAGGTGATAATTCTACAGACATAGTTGTTGTGTTTTTAATTTTTTCTTAAAATTATAAAATAGAATCATAAAACACTCATAAAATCATTCTTTTTTATTCACTTTTAACGCAATGTTAACAAGTTAAAAGCAAAAAAAAATTCAATTTGCACTGTTAAAAAATGTTGTTAATTTCACACCGCCAAATACAATCATAAAATGGAAGAAAATACATCAACCTTAGACATTAGGGCAATTAATGAAAAGATTGAAAGAGAAAGTGCTTTTATAGACTTACTTACAATGGAAATGAATAAGGTAATCGTAGGTCAAAAACACATGGTCGAGCGATTATTAATAGGTTTGTTGGGTCAAGGACATATTTTATTGGAAGGAGTTCCTGGATTAGCAAAAACCTTAGCCATTAATACGCTTTCTCAAGCAGTTCATGGTTCGTTTAGTCGTATTCAGTTTACACCTGATTTATTGCCAGCCGATGTGGTAGGAACCATGATTTATAACATCAAACAAAACGACTTTACCATTCGTAAAGGGCCAATTTTTGCCAACTTCGTATTAGCGGATGAGATTAACCGTGCGCCCGCAAAAGTGCAATCTGCTTTGTTAGAAGCCATGCAAGAAAAGCAAGTTACCATTGGTGACGAAACGTTTAAGTTAGACAAACCGTTCTTAGTAATGGCAACGCAAAACCCGGTTGACCAAGAAGGAACCTATCCATTACCTGAAGCGCAAGTTGACCGTTTCATGTTAAAAGTGGTAATTGATTATCCAAAAATGGAGGAAGAGCGTCACGTTATTCGTCAAAATTTAAAAGGTGCTTTTGAAAAAGTAAACCAAGTGGTTTCGTTAGAGCAAATTTTAAGAGCGCAAGAAGCCGTTCGTGAAGTATACATGGATGAAAAAATCGAGAAATACATCTTAGATTTAATTTTCGCAACACGTTATCCAGAAAAATATAAATTAGAAAGTCTAAAACCATTAATCAGTTTTGGAGCTTCGCCACGTGGAAGTATCAACTTAGCCACAGCTGCTAAATGTTACGCTTTCATCAAACGTAGAGGTTACGTAATTCCTGAAGATGTTCGTGCTGTAGTGTACGATGTATTGCGTCACAGAATCGGAATTACTTACGAAGCAGAAGCTGAAAATGTAACCACAGAAGACATTATTAGCAGAATTGTTAACGAAGTTGAAGTGCCTTAATTTAGTTATCAGTGTTCAGTCTCAGTTTTCAGATAATTCTGTTCTTTAACTGCGACTGTCAACTGCGACTGTCAACTAATAGAAATGGATACCAAAGAAATTCTAAAGAAAGTTCGAAAAATAGAAATCAAAACCCGAAGATTGAGTGATCATATCTTTTCGGGAGAATATCACACGTCTTTTAAAGGACGCGGGATGACGTTTTCAGAAGTGCGCCAATACCAATACGGTGACGACGTAAGAGCTATCGATTGGAATGTAACCGCACGCTACAACGAACCATTCGTAAAAGTATTTGAAGAAGAACGCGAATTAACCATGATGTTAATGGTGGATATTTCGGGTTCGGAAAGTTTTGGTACAAAAAATCAGTTAAAACGTGATATGATTACCGAAATCGCAGCCACGTTAGCATTTTCGGCAACTCAGAATAATGATAAAATTGGTTTGCTTTTGTTTTCGGACCAAATCGAATTGTTTATTCCGCCTAAAAAAGGAAAATCACACGTTTTACGAATCATTCGCGAGTTAATCGAATTCGAATCGAAAAGCAAAAAAACCGATTTATCGCAAGCTTTGAAATATTTATCGAGCGTTTTGAAAAAGAAAGCCATCGTGTTTTTAATTTCCGATTTCATGGTGAAAGATTACGAACACACGCTAAAAATCGCTTCAAAACGTCATGATGTAACCGGTATTCGAGTGTTTGACCAACGCGAAGAAAGCATTCCAAATATTGGTGTGGTAAATATGCTAGATGCCGAAACAAGCGAAACACTTTTAGTCGATACCACATCCAATAAAGTGCGAATGGATTACGAAAAATACTATCGTGAAAACGTAAATTATTTCAAAGATATTTTTTCAAAATGTGGAGCTGGAACGATTAGTTCTAGAGTGGATGAAAGCTATGTAACCAAATTATTAGGTTATTTTAAAGCGCGTAATTAAGAAAAATGAAAAAGAAACTTTACTTATATATTGCTTTATTGTTAGGATTTTTGGGTTTTGCCCAACAAATCTCGTCTTCTATTGATTCTACCCAAATTAAAATTGGATCACAATTCAATTTAACCATCAAAGCAAAAGTAAACGCAAAAGATAAAGTCGTTTTTCCAGATGGGAAGTTTTTTGGTGCTTTGGAAATATTAGAATCATATCCTATTGATACCGTAAAAAATGACAACCAATACGAATTAATCAAAAAGTACGGGTTAACCCAATTTGATTCGGGACGCTATGTGATTCCGAAATTATTGGTAAAAATCAATCAGAAAGAATTCCGTACCGATTCGCTTTCGATTTTGGTAAACGATGTAAAAGTCGATACCACGAAACAACAAATGTATGATATCAAAGACATCATCGCTACCGAAGAAAAACCAATGAGCGAATGGTGGAAACTCCTAATTTTATTGGTGTTGATTGTAGCTTCTGGATTTGCATCATACTTCATCATCAAACGTTTACAAAAAGACAAAAAACAAGAAGAAGAATTTTTCGCTTCACCAATTGAAAAAGCGATTGCGTATCTTCAAAACTTAGATAAAAAACAATTAGTGCAACGCGGTGATGTGAAAGAATACTATTCTGAAATGACCGATATCACCAGAACATATATTGAAGAATCGATTCATATTCCAGCGATGGAAAGTACTTCGAGTGAATTAATGGAAGCGTTGAAAAAAGCGATTGCCGATAAAAAAATGTTTGTCAATCGTGAAGATTTAGAAAAATTCAAAAAAGTTTTAGAAAATTCCGATTTGGTTAAATTTGCCAAATCACAACCTTTACCATTTGAAATTGAAACCGATAAAAAAATCATCGATAAATTCTTATTGGTAATTGACAAAGCATTACCTAGAACCGAAGATCAAGCTGCAATTTTGTTTGCTGAAGAAGTTCGTAAGAAAGAAATGCAAAAACAAAAAGCAAAACGTTTAGCGCTTTCAGCCGGAATTTCAGCCTTTTTATTGGTGGCTTCTGTTGTAATTTTCGCCTATACGATAGGATTTGATTTTGTGAAAGACAGTTATTTTGGCTATTCTACCAAAGAATTGTTGGAAAAAGAATGGATTACTTCGGAATATGGCGAACCAGCTATCATTATTTCATCGCCAAAAGTTTTAAAGCGAACGATTGATGAGAAAATTCAAAACAACCTTCCAGAAAACGTAAAATCAACCAGTCGTTTTGCGTATGGAAATATTACAGATGATTTCTCAATTGTTTTAATTACAACCGCTTACAAAGATACCACGAAGATAGATTTAGATTTAGCATTGGAAGCCGATTTGAAAGAATTAGAAAAGTTTGGAGCTAAAAATATCATCGTAAAAACAGGCGAATTTGAAAACGTAAAAGGTCTTTCAGGTAAAAAAGCCTATGGAACATTCACGGCTTTGGACACTGATAGCGAAGAAGATATAAAAATGCAGTACGACATTATGGTGTTGTCGCAACCGGGTGGCGCTCAAGAATTTTTCTTTATGTACAGGGAAGAAGATAAGCATGCCATGGAGATTATTGAGAAAATTCAGAATTCAATTGAACTAAGAAAAGCCAAGAAATAATGGGAAAAGTAACCTTTTTAAATCCGGAATTTTTATGGTTGTTTTTGGTTTTACTAATTGCAATTGGTTGGTTATTTTATAAAAGAAACCAACTTTCGGCAACGGTAAAAATGAGTTCATTAGAACCATTCAAACAGAATAGAACTTTCTTGGCTAAAGCAAAACCGTTTTTATACGTATTGCGAATTTTAGCATTAAGTTCAATAATCATCGCATTAGCAAGACCAAGAAGCGTTGACGTAACCTCAAAATCGAAAACCACAAAAGGAATTGATATTGTAATGGCAATCGATGTTTCGAGTAGTATGTTGGCAAATGATTTAAAACCAAATCGTCTAGAAGCTTTGAAAAAAGTAGCTTCCACATTTGTTCAAGATAGAATTAACGATAGAATTGGATTAGTAGTTTATGCTGGTGAAAGTTACACGAGAACACCTGTAACTTCTGATAAAACGATTATTTTACAATCGCTAAAAACCATCGAATATGATGATTCCATTATTGCTGATGGAACTGGAATTGGAGTAGGTTTAGCAACCGCAATCAACCGAATTAAAGACAGCAAAGCAAAAAGTAGAATCATCATCTTATTAACGGATGGTGTGAATAATTCAGGGACAATAGATCCTAGAACTGCTGCTGAAATTGCTAAAGAATATGACATCAAAGTGTATACCATTGGAATTGGAACAAATGGACAAGCCATGTTTCCAGTTGCAAAAGATGCGAATGGTAAATTGGTATTTAGAAGAATGCCTGTAGAAATTGATGAAGGCTTAATGAAAGAAATTGCGAAAGCTACAGATGCAAAGTATTTTAGAGCGACATCAAACAAAAAATTACAAGCTATTTACGACGAAATTAATAAGTTAGAAACCACCGAAATTGACGAGAAGAAATTCTACAATTACGACGAGAAATACAAGCCATTCGTATTGATTGCGTTTGTGTTGTTAGGTGTTGAGGTGTTTTTGAGAAATTCAGTTTTTAGAGGAATCGTTTAGAAAGAAAAACAATGTTTGAATTAGAAAGTCCAATATATTTTTACTTATTAGCGCTATTACCCGTAATAGTAGCACTTTTTCTATTCAATTTGTTTTGGAAAAGAAAAAGACAAGCCATTTTTGCCGATTTGGAATTGTTTAATCAATTGGCACCAGAGAAATCCAGCTTTAAACCGGCTTTGAAATTAGGAGTTTTGTTGTTAGCATTGGCTTGTATTATTATTGCTTTGGTGAACCCAAAAATGGGAACGAAAATGGAAACCGTAAAGCGTCAAGGAATTGATATTGTGTTTGCAGTAGACATTTCAAAAAGTATGTTAGCCGAAGACGTAGCGCCAAATCGATTAGAAAAAACCAAGCAAATCGTTTCGCAAATCATCAACCAATTAGGAAATGACCGCGTAGGAATTGTAGGTTATGCAGGAAGTGCTTATCCAGTTTTACCCATGACAACCGATTATAGTATTGCTAAAATGTACTTGCAAAGTATGAATACCAATATGGTTTCTTCGCAAGGAACTGCTTTTAATGATGCTATTCAATTAGCGGTAGATTTCTTTGATGTAAAAGATACTAGTAAGTTAATCATCTTAGTTTCTGATGGTGAAGACCACGGAGAAGGAGTAGATGACGCTGTTGAATTGGCAAAAGAAAAAGGAGTTCGTATTATAACAATTGGTGTAGGAACCGAAAAAGGTGGCCCAATTCCCTTACGTGATGATAAAGGAACTATCGCTTCGTATAAAAAAGATCAAGAAGGACAAACGGTAATTACCAAGTTATATCCAGAAGTTTTAAAGAAAATTGCAGATAATACAAAGTCAAAATATATCGTGGGAACTACTACAAAAGATGTGGTAGAAGAAATTAAAAAGTCATTAGATAAAATCGAAAAATCAGAATTCGAATCACAACAAATTGCTGATTTTGAATCGCAATATCAATGGTTTTTAGCTTTAGGATTTTTATTATTGTTAGTAGATGTTTTCCTATTAGAGAAAAAAACGGCATGGGTGCAAAAGTTGAACTTATTTAATGAAAAGAAACATGCGTAAGATACTTTACATAGTGCTATTATTGAATAGTGTTTTGCTTTTCGGACAAGAAAAAGACAAAAATCTTTACAACGGAAATCAGTCATTTAAAGAAAAAAAATACGCTGATGCCGAAGCCGATTTTCGTGTAACCGAATCAAAAAAATCACCTAAAAAAGCAACTGCTGGATATAACTTAGGAAATAGTGTGTATCGTCAAAACCAACAAGGCGAAGCGCAAATTCGATATATTCAAGCCTTGGAACATGCGAAAACGAAAGAAGAAAAGTACCGAATTTATCATAATTTAGGTAACACTTTTATGCTAGAAAAGAAATATGATTTAGCAGCAGATGCTTATAAAAATGCGCTTCGAAACAACCCAAATGACGAAGAAACCCGTTACAATTACGCTTTAGCTAAAAGAAAAAATAAAGACAATCCGCCACCAAAAGACAATAAGAAAGACAACAAAGGTGGTGGAGGTCAAGACAATAAACCACAGCCAAAAGATAAAGACGGCAAAAACGACAAAGGAAACGATAAGAAAGATTCGGACAAAAACGATCAGAACAATAGAGACAAACAAGGCGACAACCAACAAAGTAAAGGTAACGGAGAGAAAAAAGAAGATAAAAACGAAAACCCAAAACCAAGCGGTGCCGACAAACAACGCATCGATAATATTTTAGATGCAGTTAATAATGCAGAGAAGAAAGTGCAGGACAAAGTGAATGCTAAGAAGGTAAAAGCACGTCCGGTTTCAAATGAAAAAGATTGGTAACAAATGAAAAAGATATTTTTAGTTTTATTCTTATCGGTTTACTATAATACTGTTTCCGCTCAAGTAAAATTTGAAGCACAAACAGAAAGAAGTTCTTATGGTTTAAACGAGCGCATTCAATTGGTTTTTTCTATAAATAATGAAGGGGATAATTTTGTAGCTCCAAAGTTTCCCGGATTTAAAGCGGAAGGACCTTTCATCAATAAAGGAAACCAAACTTCAATTACGATTATAAATGGTAGAGTGAACCAAAAAAGAGAAATTTCAACTCAGGTCATTTACTATTTAACCCCAACTAAAAAAGGAACTTTTACTATTGGCACAGCTTCAATTGAATATGACGGAACAGTTTACAAATCAGCACCCATAAAAATTACGATTACCGATCCTATCCAAATGCCAAACTATCCAGGCCAACAACCAACAAATGTGAATTATGGAGAAGGAATTCATTTGGTAGCCGAATTATCTACAAAAAATCCGTATGTAAACGAGCCCGTTACAGTAGTTTACAAGTTGTATTTCGAACCTCGTTCAACGGTTGGGAATTTCAGAAATTTCAAAGCACCAAAATACAATGATTTCTGGAGTCAGTATATCGACATGAAGCAATTGCGTGCTGAACGCGGAAAATACAACGGCAAAGATTACAGCATGGTAGTGCTTCGAAAAGTGATTTTATATCCATTAGAATCGGGCGCTAAAACCATAGAACCTTTCAAAATCGATTTAGATGCTGAGGTGCCAACAGGTCGTCGCGATTGGTTTGGTGAATACGAAATGCGAGTTATTGAAAAATCACTTTCAACAGGAACGCAAACCATTAATGTAAAACCACTTCCAGAAAACGGAAAACCAGCGAGTTTTACTGGAGCTGTAGGGAATTTCGATTTTAAAGTAACTCCATCAAAAACAGCATTAAAAGCAGGCGAATCCTTAGATTTAGAAGTAAGTGTTTCAGGTAAAGGAAACTTAAAATTATTTACCTTACCAAAACCCGTAGTTCCAACTGCTTTAGAAATGTACGAACCATCACATACCGAAAACGTACAAACACCATTAACAGGTATGGTAGGAAAAGTTTCGGACAAATACACGATTATTCCACAGTTTAAAGGTAAATACACGATTAAACCAATGGAGTTTTCGTACTATGATTTGGGAAGTAAATCGTATAAAACCATCACATCAAAAGAAATTACAATTGATGTAGCGGAAGGTGATGCAACGTTTGTAGCCAATACACCAAGTGCTAATAAACAAGTCATTCAGAAAAAAGAAGTATTTCAATTCAATAAGTTGAAAACAGAATTTGTTTCTGCTTCTAGAGAGGATTTCTTAGGTTCGGGACTATTTTATAGTTTGTTGTTAGCACCGTTATTATTGATTCCGATTGTGATGATTGCTAAAAAACAAAAAGAGGCTAAAGATGCTGATGTAGTGGGTAATCGAGTTAGAAATAACAACCGATTAGTGAAGAAATATTTGTCGGAAGCCAAAAAACAAATGGGCGACAAAGTTCCGTTTTATATGGCAATGGAAAAGGCATTACACAATTTCTTAAAAGCTAAATTACATATCGAAACCGTTGAAATGAGCAAAGACAACATCATCGAATTATTACAACAACGAAACGCATCCGAAGAAAGTATTAATCGATTTATGGAATTAATGAACGATTGCGAGTTTGCGCGATATGCTCCAGCAACCGATATCGCCATGACAAATGATTTTGAACGAGCTGTGGAACGAATTTCAGAACTTGAAAAACAATTGAAATAATGAAAAAGCAGATTATACTATTCCTTTTGTTTTTGATTTCATTTGCCAATGCAAGTGAATCCATCGATGCTACCTTTAAAAAAGCTAACGATTTATACAACAAAGGCGATTACGAACAAGCGTTGCAATCTTTCGAAAGCATTGTAAACAAAGGCAACGAATCAGCAGATTTGTATTTTAATATTGCGAATTGTTACTACAAATTAGGAAAAGTAGCGCCATCGATTTACAATTACGAAAAAGCATTGCTTTTAAACCCAG
>NZ_CALBSN010000016.1 GCF_937967675.1 uncultured Flavobacterium sp.
CTTAGTAGCGGGAACAGGACTCGAACCTGTGACCTTCGGGTTATGAGCCCGACGAGCTGCCTACTGCTCTATCCCGCGATTTGTGAGTGCAAATATACAACGATTATCTTTAAATGCAAGTAAATTTGAAAAAAATATTTTATTTCTTCTATTCGCTTGATATGACTACCTTTGTAGCCATAAATTTATTGAAATGGAGCACAGAGCAGGTTATGTAAATATCATTGGAAATCCGAATGTAGGGAAATCAACTCTTATGAATGCGTTTGTAGGCGAACGTCTTTCTATTATTACATCGAAAGCACAAACTACAAGACACCGTATTTTAGGAATTGTGAATGGAGATGATTTTCAAGTATTATTCTCAGATACGCCTGGAATTATAAAACCAGCGTATGAATTACAAAATTCGATGATGGATTTTGTGAAATCCGCTTTTGAAGATGCTGACATTTTGGTGTACATGGTAGAGATTGGCGAAAAAGAATTAAAAGACGAAGCGTTTTTTAATAAAATTATCCACTCTAAGATTCCGGTTTTATTATTATTGAATAAAATTGACAAATCGAACCAAGAACAATTAGACGAGCAAGTTCAATTGTGGAAAGAAAAAGTTCCTAATGCCGAAATTTATCCGATTTCAGCCTTAGAAAATTTTAATGTGCAAACGGTTTTTGATAGAATTATCGAATTACTTCCAATTTCTCCTGCATTTTATCCAAAAGATGCATTAACTGATAAACCTGAGCGTTTCTTTGTAAACGAAACCATTCGCGAAAAAATCTTGTTGAATTACGATAAAGAAATTCCGTATGCGGTTGAAATTGAAACGGAAGAATTTATTGAAGACGACAATATCATTAGAATTCGTGCCGTGATTATGGTGGAACGCGATACGCAAAAAGGAATCATCATCGGTCACAAAGGTGCGGCATTGAAGAAAGTTGGGATCCAAGCAAGAGAAGATTTAGAGAAATTCTTTGGCAAACAAATTCACTTAGCTACTTACGTTAAAGTTAATAAAGACTGGAGAAGCAATGAACGTCAGTTGAGACGTTTTGGGTATAACCAAAAATAGAGTTGCTAATTCCAAATAAAACTAGATAATCGCTCCGTCATTTCGAGTGATTTTTAAAAGTAAAAATGCTAATTTTTGCAATTGAAAATTGTATCGAGAACTATAGAAACGATTTTACCTTCTATAGTTCTCGATACTTTTTTTATTTAGAAATCTTAGGCTTTCCAAATAAAAAAAACTCGAAGTGACGTTAGTGGAATTATGTTCCAATTTGAAATGTAATTCCTACTCCAAAACCTTATACATTAAATCTTCTAATTCATGCATTTGTGGAACGCCGCGTTCTCGGTTTAATAGTGCCATAAAATAGAGCGAAAACCAAAACACAACCATTATTCCCATAATACTAAAATCTAAAACTACTGATTGTTTTAATGACCAATGCGTGTAAGCCATCATAGCAAAAACCAAAAATAATCCAGCAACTATAAAATGTAAAAACATAAAAAGCGTCCAAAGCAATTGCTCAGGTCCGAACAAGCCTTTTACTGTGGTTTTATCTTCATTGGCTTCTAATTCTAAATGCAAAAAAGGCGAATAATATTTTCGTTTTTCTTTACTGAAATAAAAATACAGATGTTCGTCAATGATTTTGATTTGGTAATCCGACTTTAATTCGGATTTTAAAATTTTTGCTCTTTCTAAGATTTGCGCAATACTATTTTTAGATTCCACTTCAAACTTAGGACGAAGTGCGATGCTTTTTTCGGGTTCCATACACTTGGGATTTATGCGAATATATAAATTTTTAACAAATGTTGAATAAAATTTTCAGTCTAGCCCAGATAGCAATGAAAACCCCGCAAATTTTACACCTATTTTTTCTTTTTATTGCGGTAGCGACCCTAGAAGCTGCTGCAATAAATTTAGAAAAAAAGACGTAAAATTGTGGTGTTGTAATGGATAGCTGGAAAAAGCTCCAAAAAAAATCGTACTTTTGCCGATTCAAAATAAGATTATGAACAATATTGTTGCCATTGTAGGAAGACCAAATGTTGGAAAATCCACATTTTTTAACCGTTTAATTCAGCGAAGAGAAGCTATTGTTGACTCGGTAAGCGGTGTTACGCGTGATAGAAATTATGGAAAAAGTGAGTGGAACGGAAAAGAATTTTCGGTAATTGATACCGGAGGTTATGTAAAAGGTTCGGACGATATTTTTGAAGGAGAGATTCGTCGTCAAGTAGAATTGGCTATTGATGAGGCGGATGCTATTGTTTTTGTGGTAGATGTTGAGGAAGGTATAACTCCAATGGATGAAGAAGTAGCGAAATTGCTTCGTAAAGTTAAAAAACCTATACTTTTAGTTGTCAATAAAGTAGACAACGCCATGCGTGAAAAAGACGCAGTGGAGTTCTATAATTTAGGATTAGGTGAATATTTCACAATCTCGGGAATGAGCGGAAGCGGAACTGGGGAATTGTTAGATAAAATCGTAGAGGTTTTACCTGAATTACCAGAAGCGGTAGAAGAAGAAAATCCGTTACCAAGATTTTGTGTTGTAGGAAGACCAAATGCTGGAAAATCATCATTCATTAACGCTTTAATTGGTGAAGATCGATTTGTAGTAACTGATATTGCAGGAACAACTCGTGATGCAATTGACACAAAGTACAACCGTTTTGGATTCGAATTCAACTTAGTGGATACGGCTGGAATTAGACGTAAAGCAAAAGTAAAAGAAGATTTAGAATTTTATTCGGTAATGCGTTCGGTAAGAGCTATTGAGCACAGTGATGTGTGTTTATTAGTTATCGATGCGACTCGTGGATTTGAAGGACAAGATCAAAGTATTTTTTGGTTGGCCGAGAAAAACCGTAAAGGAATTGTAATCTTAGTCAACAAATGGGATTTAGTTGAAAAAGACACCATGTCGACTCGCGATTACGAAAGAAAAATTAGAGAAGAAATTGCTCCTTTTACTGATGTGCCAATTTTATTTATTTCAGCTTTAACGAAACAACGTTTATTAAAAGCTTTAGAAACCGCAGTTGAAGTTTTTGAAAACAGAAAACAACGTATTTCGACTTCGAAATTCAACGAGTTGATGTTGCCAATTATTGAAGCAACGCCACCACCGGCATTAAAAGGAAAATACATTAAGATTAAATATTGTATGCAGTTGCCAACACCAACACCTCAGTTTGTGTTCTTTGCGAATTTGCCACAATATGTAAAAGATCCTTACAAACGTTTTATTGAAAATAAATTGAGAGAAAACTACAATTTTAGTGGTGTTCCAATTGATATTTATTTCAGACAGAAATAGAAAAAAGAAAAACTCGTTAGTATTGCTAACGAGTTTTTTGTTTTCAAATACAAGTACAAGTTCAAAAATCAAGTACAAGTTTATTTTTGCTTTGCTCAAAGTAAACCTACTTTGTAGGAGATTCCTACTTCGGCGGAATGACAATGATTGTGAGTTTAATTTAGAACTCCCAGCTTCCGCCGGCACCTCCACCAGAAAATCCGCCACCGCCGAAGCCACCACCAAAACCACCTGATGAACCACCGCCAAAGCTTCCACCACCAAAACCACCATTTCCTCTACCTAGGCTGCTCAGAATAATGATATCGCCTAAATCCAAACCACCTCCACCTCTAAAATTTCCGCCACCTTTATTCCCTCTTGAAGCTAAAACGATTAGAATAATAATAAATATAACAATCAAGATAAAAGGCAAAGGATTACTCGATTCTTTTCTAGAACCTTTGTATTTTCCTTTTAAAACTTCAAAAATAGCATCGGCACC
>NZ_CALBSN010000017.1 GCF_937967675.1 uncultured Flavobacterium sp.
ATTGCTTCATTAAAGGTGTTTCCTTGGGTGCTTTATCGGGAGTTGCTGCAGATTTTTTAGCCACAATTTCAAATTTTAAGTATGATTGCGAAGGTAATAATTTCAAAGACAATGACAATATCAATTTCAAAAATCAAGTTTTAAAGTTTTATAATTAATCTTTACTTTTGCCACATGAGAAAATTAGCCAACGCAGAATTAGAACGTAAAAACATTGAGGAGTTTAAAGAAGCTCAAAAAACACCCATTATTGTAATCTTAGATGATATTAGAAGTTTGCACAACATTGGTTCGGTTTTCAGAACTTCGGATGCTTTTTTGATTGAAAAGATTTATTTGTGTGGCATTACGGCTACTCCGCCCAACAAAGAAATTCACAAAACAGCTCTTGGTGCAACAGAAACCGTTGCTTGGGAATATGCTAAAGACGTTTTAGAAGTGGTAAATCAATTGAAACAAGAAAACATAAAAGTGTATTCTGTGGAGCAAACGGAAAATGCGATTATGTTAGATGATTTTCAACCTGAAACCAATACAAAATATGCTTTAATTTTTGGAAACGAAGTAAAAGGTGTTTCTCAAGAAGCTATTAATTTGAGCGATGGTGTAATTGAAATTCCGCAATTAGGAAGCAAACATTCATTGAATATTTCGGTGAGTGCTGGAATTGTGATTTGGGATTTGTTTCAGAAAATGAAGTAAATTTTTTCGGAACACTAATTGAAGAAATTAAATAAATTTTTAAAATCTGTGTAAATCCGTTTAATCTGTGTTCCAAAATCATTTTTTAATCTTAGCATTGATTTCATTCAACAAAAAAACATAATCCTCCTGTTTTTTCACAAAATCTAAGTCTGAAACATCAATAATCAAGACATTTAAATCGGTTTGAGTTTTGATATAATCTAAGTAGCCTTGATTGATTTTCTCTAAATAATCCGCTGGAATTTCTTGCTCGTAACTTCTGCCGCGCTTTTTGATGTTTTCCAACAATCTTTCGGTGTTTTGATACAAATACACATACAAATCAGGTTTTGGCATTTCTTTATGAATGATGTCGAACATGGTTTTGTACAATCGAAACTCATCTTCTTGAAGCGTTACTTTGGCAAAAATTAATGATTTAAAAATATGATAATCTGCCACCACAAAATCTTTGAATAAATCAAATTGTGCTAAATCATCAGATAATTGTTGGTATCTATCGGCTAAAAATGACATTTCTAATGGAAACGCGTAACGACTTTGGTCTTTGTAAAACTTTGGCAAAAACGGATTGTCAGCAAAACGTTCTAAGACTAATTTCGCATTGCAATCTTCTGATAATTTGGTTGATAAAGTTGTTTTTCCTGCTCCAATATTTCCTTCAATCGCGATGTAATTGAATTGCTGTAATTGTAATTTTTCAATAGGTGAAATTATGGAGTGAACCGCTTTTATTTCGCTTACATCTTCGGTTTGAGCAAATAATTGAGTAACTGATTTTTTCAACTTTGGATGTTCCCAGTTCAATCCCAAATCTAACATCGGCTGTAACACAAACTTTCGGTTTTGCATTAACGGATGAGGGACTTGTAAGTTTTCAGTTGAAATAATTTCTTCATCAAAAGCGATGATATCCACATCAATTATTCGAGCTTGATAACCCGAATCTTTGGAACGAATTCGACCTAACTTCTTCTCTACTTTCAAAACCTGATTCAAAATTTTTTGAGCCGATTTTGTGGTATGAATCAGAATCGCAACATTATAAAAAGGTTCACTTTCAAAACCCCAAGCTGGTGTTTCATAAACTTTAGAAACCTTTACGACCGTTGCTACTTCATTATGAATCAAATCAATACAAGACTGAATCGTTTCTAAACGATTGCCTTGATTGCTTCCTAAAGATAAAATAACTTGATGCTGACTCATATTGGCAAAATAACAAACAATTTTAGACTTATAATTTACCTTTCCGGTTTTTTTATGAACATGTAACAATTTTCTACTTATTACTACTAATACTTTAAATTAAAATGAAATTGAAATGAGATTTTTAGGAAATGTATTAGCAACCATAGTGGGGCTTTTTGTCTTTAGTATTATTGCTTTTTTTGGTATAATTATAATTGGAGCTATTGCAGGAAGCGGTGACGATGCCGTTACCGTAAAAAATAATTCGGTTATTGAATTAGACTTATCGAAAGTATCTTTAGACTATGCAGGAAAAACAAATTATAAAGACTTCAATTACTTTGAAGCCCATCATGATGGTGTTACCGATATTTTAAATGCAATTGAAGCGGCTAAAACCGATGACAAAATTAAAGGAATTTCTATTCTTAACAACCAATCACAACTAGGTTTAGCCCAAAGCAAAGCAGTGCGAGATAAATTGGAAGATTTCAAAAAATCTGGAAAATTTGTTTATGCTTACGCTAATTTTTACACACAAGGCGAATATTATTTAAATTCTGTTGCAGATCAAGTATATTTAAACCCAATGGGAGAAGTTGATTTCAAAGGATTATCTTCTGAAATTATTTACATGAAAGAGTTACAAGAAAAATCGGGTGTTAAGTTTGAAGTAATTCGTCATGGAAAATACAAAAGTGCTGTTGAACCTTTCTTAGCTCAGGAAATGAGTTCCGAAAATCGCGAACAAATGACGGTTTTATTAAACTCGGTTTGGAGTACTATTGTAGAAGATATTGCTAAAAGCAGAAAATTATCAATTGCCCAGTTAAATGCTATTGCAAATACGTTAGGTGCAAGAACTCCAGACTTGGCTTTAGCAAATAAATTAGTGGATAAAATAGCTTATGAAGATGAATATCATGATATGATTAGAGCAAAATTAAAGCTTGACAAAAAAGAAAAATATGATATCGTAAGTATCACAGATTATGCAAAAACTGCCGCTTCAACAGTTGAAGATTACTCTAAAAAAGATATAATTGCCGTAATTTATGCTCAAGGTGAAATTGCAGGTGGCGAAGGCGATGTTAATGTAATTGGTGAAGGTTCAATCAAACGTTCTTTACAAGAAGCTCGAGAAAACGATGATATAAAAGCTATCGTTTTACGAGTGAATAGCCCAGGAGGAAGTGCTTTAACTTCGGAGTTAATTTGGAGAGAAATTGAAATCACTAAAAAAACAAAACCCGTTGTAGTTTCTATGGGGAATTATGCGGCTTCTGGTGGTTACTATATTGCTGCTAATGCGGATAGAATTTTCGCTGAACCAAATACGATTACAGGTTCAATTGGAGTATTTGGGATGTTACCCAACATGAACCAATTAGGTAAAAACATCGGAATTAACGCCGAACAAGTAAAAACGCATGAAAACGCTAGCGGTT
>NZ_CALBSN010000018.1 GCF_937967675.1 uncultured Flavobacterium sp.
CATATCTGCTCAAAGGATTGGCTATTCAGCGCAGTAATCAAGTGTGGTCTACGGATATAACGTATATCCCTATGGCAAAAGGCTTTGTTTATTTATGTGCTGTGATTGATTGGCATAGCCGCAAGGTACTTGCGCATAGAGTATCGATTAGTATGGAGGTTACATTTTGCATAGAAACATTAAATGAAGCTATTGAAAAATATGGTCGACCTGAAATATTTAATACAGACCAAGGCAGTCAGTTTACCAGTGATGCATTTATTGATGTATTGAAATCAAATGGCATTCAAATCAGTATGGATGGTAAAGGTCGATGGGTAGATAATGTGATGGTTGAACGATTATGGCGGAGCGTTAAATATGAAGAGGTGTATCTCAAAGCCTACAGCAATGTTTTGGATGCGAAGAAGCAATTAAACGCATATTTTGAATTTTATAATTTGAAACGACCTCATTCGAGTCTGGACAAAATGACTCCAGATGAGTTTTACTATGACCAGCTACCACAACAAAATAAGGTAGCTTAACTAGAGCAGAGTATCACTTATAAATAAGCTTTTAGTTGTTCAAACATGTGGGACCACCTCTTAATATGGTTGATAGCTAAAGCTATACTTTTTATATTAATTTTACAGGCATAATTTAATTTAAAATATTTTTAATTTAAATTAATATTTATAATTTTTCATAAACTTTAATTTCATAATGTAAGGTTTGTATGGAATATAATATGACTCCAGTATCTGTGTTTATTAGCCAATTCAACTTATTAAAGAATGATCTTAATACTTTGCATAATGAAGTTGTCGACTTGAATAAGTATACTTTAACTACCACCAATTTGATTATTTCTGATATCAATATTATTATAGATAAGTTGAATATTCTCAAGTCCAAAATTACTTCCTCGCCACCAGGAAATAATATCCATAATAATATTGATCGAGAAATGTTACTAAGTATTTCTAATGGTATTGGTGAAATTTTAGAAATAATTGATGATAGGGATTTTTTAGATAGAGGTAAGCTGCCATCTATACATTTTACAGAATTTCAAGCAATGATTGATTCCCTTGGTGAGCAATTATTCTTTTCTAAATAATTGAAAATTTTTAGAGATTGTTTTAAACAATCTCTTTTATAGAAAATTATTTTATTTATTTCTATATTTCAGAAAGAAGAAAAATACAAGGAATAATTGAGAATATAACAAAAAAAGTTATTCTTATGCGAAGTTCTAATTTTTTTACTAAATGTCTAAAATCTATTTCATTGTTTCTTTCTTCAAGTAACTGCCCAACATAATATAAAGAGTAATTCATTAAATATATAATAATTATTAAAATGGTAATTATTATGGCTATAATAATATTTTTAGAATGACTAAAGTTTGGAATTATGCTTGGGAACCAAAAAAATATTTCTCCAACAATTAGACCCAATGACAACAATCCTATTGAATAAGCATTTTCTACTAAACGATGGGTCGCTTTTGCAAAGAAATAAACTGAAGGGAATAGAAAGAATAAACCTAGAAAAAACAATCCCATGGCACCTATTACATTCCATAACGTTGGTCCAATTCCTTCAGAAATGGCCTTTTCAAAATATTTATTAGGTAAATAATCGATTTTATTTTTGGTTAAAATAACAAATAAGAATGCAGGAACGAGCCAATACAAGGAATCTATCAAGCTTTTCTTGAATTTCATATTATAAGTAAAAAAACTTTTATCAAATGAATAAAATTGATCTTTCAAATATTTTTTTAATCGATTCATAATTAAGCACCTTTTTAGATAAAAATACAATAGTTAAGTTAAAATAAAAGATGGGTGATAGCACCACGTAACTGACCACCACCAAATTGTTAGGAATAAAATTCTAAATATCTTAAGTTTTTTATAATTTTACATATTTTATGTCTAAAATTTTTTTTTGAACATATTGAAGATGATTGTTTTTTATACTATTTTGTAATATTGACTAATCCTCTACAGTCTTAGGTCTTATTATACTTTGGTTGGGTTTTTGGATTTTTTCATTTTGATAATGAGCACAGCCTTTTACAAAAAATATTATATTTCAACATTCAGGGGAACAATAAATGATTTTTTGGGGAAAATTAAAGTTTAGCACAAAGCTAATATTGATGATTGGTACTAGTACGGGACTTTGTAGTTGTGCTGGTGTTACTTTTTATTCTGATCCTAACCTACAAACTAAAACGGGTATTCCTATCTATGCCCCTAAACCATATCTTTTAATTGCTCGCACTGGTGCAAAGGATAAGCCTGTTGATATTTCTATCGTACATTTAAATGATTCTCAAAATGTTATTTATGCAAAACCACGTTCAGGTTTTGGTTCAAGTAGCTTGGCGCTTGCTCTAGCAAATGGGCAACTAACATCATTTGGACAGCAGACTGATACAAAAATTCCAGAGTTAATTACGGCATTAGGAGGAATTATATCAACTCGTGCTACTGCAGCTAAAACAGAAGCTGAAGCTGCTCAAATTCGTTCAGGAATTAGTACTCTGCAAGCAGCTGTTTCACCAGTAGATGCTGGTATTAATGTTGATAAAGTTGCTGATGAAATTCAAGAAAAAATTAAAAATAAAGTTGCTTTGAGAGGCTTAACAGATTCGGAGTTACAAACAATTTTATCTGCGGCACAGGCCTTGAAATCTGCTGCAACTGCCTTGTTAAACCCATCTAATGCCCCCTCTGCTTCAATGTATTTTGAACAAGTTAAAGCACAAGCAGATATATTAAGTAAGTTACCTACTCCAACTGCTAGCACACAACGAGACTCTTCTTTACAAATTGTGCAGGCTTGGGCTTCAGAATTGAATAAACTTTTTGACTCTGTACAGCCTGAGAAAAAATCTCCTCCAACCTTTGAACTTTATGAAATTAAAGAGACTGGTGGGACAACAAAGTTACTTAAAATTGATCCATAAGGACAAACATAATGGCTTATACCAAACAATTGAAGCGTATCCTTGCATTACGAAAGATAGCTGATGACAGAGTTGGTAGTAATACGGACATTCTTGGTTCTATGATTGGACTTAAGTTTACAGCAGGAAAATTAACTAGACGCTTAGGTATTACTTATTTCGTACGTGAAAAAATCCCTAAATTGGATTTAAGCCCTCGCCAACGGATACCAGCTAAATTACGGATTGATGATAGTCAAATAACAACAGATGTAGTGTTGTGGCCATTTATGGAGGAACAGATATTACCAAATGAGACAATCTTATTCGATGGCCAGCTTCAAGGTACATTAACTTGTTTTGGAGCGTCTCCATTGGGAACATTTGGTATTTCCTGCGCCCATTGCTTAACTGGTATTGATGGTAATCCAGCAACTCCAACTAAAGTATCAGCATATGCGGGTATTCCTGGTCAATTTCCCTATGTTGGTCAAAGTATATATTTAGCTTATACCCCAGGTATGGGTATTCTTGATAATTTTGGCTACTTAGATTGTGGTTTATTTGACTTAAGAGATTAATGTGGTTCCGTTAATTAGACCACTCAATTCAGTTTTATAAGTGATAAATC
>NZ_CALBSN010000019.1 GCF_937967675.1 uncultured Flavobacterium sp.
GCAGCTTTAGGAGCTTTAGCGTCTTTGTTATATTGGGCTTTCCAAATTTTAGGTTCGAGAGAATAATTAGTTTGATATTATATTTTAAAACCCAAATTCATTCAGAGTTTGGGTTTTTTGTTTGTTCTTGATTTTTGAATTTGAAATTTACAACTGAATTTGTCTCTCAATTTGTTGTTCTAAAGAAATATAGGTTTCGGTTCTTGAAACGCCATCAATGGGTTGTATTTTCTTGTTGAGTAATTGCATCAAATGCTCGTTATCTCGACAAATGATTTTGATTAAAATACTCCAATTCCCGGTCGTATAATGACATTCCAAAACTTCTGGAATCTTTTTCAATTCTTTCACTACTTCTGGATTACTTGACGCTTTTTCTAAATATATTCCGATAAAAGCCATCGTACTATAACCCAAAACTTTCGTGTCCACAATAAACTTCGAACCTGAAATCACACCCGCTTGTTCTAATTTTCGCAAACGTTGATGAATCGCAGCACCCGAAATCCCAATTTTATTCGCAATCTGTAAAATAGGTTTGCGAGCATCTTCCATTAAATCGCGAAGAATTTCTTTATCGATTCCGTCGATTTCAATTTGTAAGTGATTTATCTTCATTTTCAATTTATTTGAAAGTAAAAATACAAAATCAATTTCAAACGTAATAAAAAAATCCGAAACCAATTACGATTTCGGATTTTCTATTTTGAATAATAATTGCTTAATTCTTTACATTTAGAGGATTATAACCTAAATACGGAACTTCAATTTCTTTGAAAATTACACCATAATCTTCTAGTTCTTTTAAGATGGGCTTGTACACTTCTTTAGTAATTGGCAATTGAACTCCAGGAGTTGTAATTTCTTTGTTTAAGATTTTCAATGTAGCAATAGCAACGGGAAGTCCAACCGTTTTTGCCATAGCTGTATAGGTTTGGTCATCACCAATACAAACCATGGTAGCATCAATTTGTTTTTTCTCACCATATAATTCATAGCCAAATTTATGATACATTACAATCATGTCTTTATCATTTGGTTCTAAAGCCCATTTTTCAGCTAAAATTTTTTCTAAAATTTGGGCTGGCGTCGCTTTAACTAATCCTACTTTTTTGTTTGGATTGAATAAATCGATTTCTACTAATTTATCCCAAATTATATCGTCTTGATCAATTTTTTGAATGGCGCGAAGTTTAATTTCCACAGTATCGGTTGGATGATAAGGTAAAAATGAATTTGTAAATTCACGATAGGTCATTTCTTCCGAATTGTCAATCGTATAAGAATCATCGGTCATGCCTAATTGTACTAAAATATCCCAAGCTCTTGAATACCCCACTCTTCTGATGGTTCCTCGGTAACAAGTTAAAGCGTCATCTAATCCGTAAACGCTTCTATATTTTAGAGAATCACGATTTGCGTATGCTTCAAATCTTCCGTAACCTTCTACCTCTAAAAATTCAGTTCTTCTAAATAATTTTGAATAGGGAATGTATTTGTATTTTCCTTCTTGTATGAATTTTGCAGCTCCGCCTTGTCCAGCCAAAACTACGTTTCTAGGATTCCAAGTAAATTTGTAATTCCATAAATTAGTATCGCTTTCAGGAGCAACTAATCCACCACAGAACGATTCAAATAAAATGATTTCTCCGCCTTTTTTACGAATTTCATCTAATACTTTCATTGCACTCATGTGGTCGATTCCTGGGTCAAGCCCAATTTCGTTCATAAAAACCAAACCGTTTTCTTTAGCAGCAGCGTCTAATTCTTGCATCGCTGGACTAATATAAGATGCAGTTACCATGTGTTTTTTATAGGTAATACAGTCTTTAGCAACTTCTAAATGCAAATGTGCTGGTAACATAGAAACAACCACATCTGCCTTTTGAATTTCTTCTTTTCGTTGCGCTTCATTAAAAATATCAAAAGCAATCGCTCTCGCATTTTTATGATTGTTGGTTTTTTGTTTAGCCAATTCTTCTGACAAATCGCCAATAGTAAGCTGAAGATTTTGTGCTTCGGAATGGTCTAAAAGGTATTTTATAAGGGATGAAGCAGAACGACCCGCTCCAATGACTAAAATTTGTCTCATTTTGTAAAATCTGAAAATATCACACGAAGATAGTAAAATGTTATATTTGTAAAAACAAATTCTTCATTTATGTCATAATTTAACATAAAAACTTTTGCTATCTTTGGTCTCAAATTTTATAAAATGGACAAGAAAATTCTTTTGGTTGCGGCTATTTTGGGAGTTACAGCAATAATTTTGGGAGCATTTGGGGCTCATGGATTAAAAAAAGTACTTTCGGTGGAACAATTGGCAACATTTGAAGTTGGGGTGCGTTATCAAATGTATCATGCTTTGTTTTTACTTTTTATTGGAACTTTTACTTTTTTAGGAGAGAAAGAACGTTCGATTATTTTTTATTTGACAATAATTGGCGTTTTGTTTTTTTCAGGCTCTATTTATTTTTTGGCTACAAATACAATTACAAATTTAAAGACAAAATTTTTAGGTCCGATTACACCCATTGGGGGGCTGTTTTTGGTTTCAGCTTGGGGATACTTATTTTATGTTATTTTATCTAAAAAACACTAAATTAAAAGGCTATCTCAAATTTAATTTATAATTTTGCACTTTATTTATAAACACAACAAAACCTAATTTTATGGATACGAATGCTCAAACTACGAAATCGATTTCGTTAGAAAAATACGGAATCGTTAATGTGTCAGAAATCATATACAATCCTTCATACGATTATTTATACAATGAAGAATTAAACCCAGCTTTAGAAGGTTTTGAAAGAGGTCAGTTGTCAGAACTTGGAGCGGTAAACGTAATGACTGGTGAATTCACAGGTCGTTCTCCTAAAGACAAATATATTGTTAAAGATAGCGTTACAGAAAACACGATTTGGTGGAATTCTGATAAAGCGGCTAACGATAACAAACCAATTTCTCAAGATACTTGGAATGCTTTAAAAGAAACTACGGTAAAGCAATTATCAAATAAAAAATTATACGTTGTTGACGCTTTTTGTGGTGCAAACGAAAACACAAGATTGAAAGTTCGTTTCATCATGGAAGTAGCATGGCAAGCACATTTTGTAAAAAACATGTTCATTCGTCCAACAGAAGCGGAATTAGAAAACTTTGGTGAGCCAGATTTCGTAGTAATGAACGGTTCAAAAACAAGTTTCAAAGATTACGCAGCTTACGGATTAAATTCGGAAGTATATGTAGCATTCAACTTAACTGAGAAAATCCAATTAATTGGAGGAACTTGGTACGGTGGAGAAATGAAAAAAGGATTGTTCTCTATGATGAACTATTACTTACCATTACAAGGAATTGCTTCTATGCACTGTTCAGCTAACAAAGGAAAAGATGGCGACGTTGCTGTTTTCTTCGGATTATCAGGAACAGGAAAAACTACTTTATCAACAGATCCAAAACGTGAATTAATTGGAGACGACGAACACGGATGGGATAATGATGGTGTTTTCAACTTTGAAGGTGGATGTTATGCTAAAACTATCGATTTAAGTGCAGCAAACGAACCAGATATCTTTGGAGCTATCAAAAGAGATGCATTGTTAGAAAATGTAACCGTTGATGCTAACGGAAAAATTGATTTCAAAGATGGTTCAGTGACACAAAATACACGTGTTTCTTATCCAATTTATCATATTGAAAATATTGTAAGACCGGTTTCTAAAGCAGGTCACGCTACTAAAGTTATTTTCTTAACGGCAGATGCATTCGGAGTAATGCCGCCAGTTTCTAAACTAACTCCAGAGCAAACTAAATATTACTTCTTGTCTGGATTTACAGCTAAATTAGCCGGAACTGAAAGAGGAGTAACACAACCAGAACCAACATTCTCAGCTTGTTTCGGAAAAGCATTCTTATCATTACACCCAACAAAATACGGTGAAGAATTAGTTAAGAAAATGGAGCAACACAATGCTACAGCTTATATGGTTAACACAGGTTGGAACGGAACAGGAAAACGTATTTCAATTAAGGATACTCGTGCCATCATTGATGCTATTTTAGATGGTTCTATCGAAAATGCAGAAACTAAAACAGTTCCAGTATTTAATTTTGTAGTTCCTACAGCTTTACCAAATGTTGATACAAATATTTTAGATCCAAGAAATACCTATGCAGATGCTGCTGAATGGCAAACAAAAGCAGAAGATTTAGCTTCAAGATTTATTAAAAACTTCGTTCAATATACAGATAACGAAGAAGGTAAATCACTAGTAGCAGCTGGTCCTCAATTGTAATCTAAGAAATTTATATAGAAAAGTCCCGAAATTTTCGGGACTTTTTATTTTTAACAATAACGATTTTAAAATGATTATTGTTGGACGACTATATTTATTTACATCTCTTCTAGAAAGTTAATTTTTACTTCTATTGCTTTATATTTATTGTCTTTTTTAGTCTTTGTATCAATTAAATATATGATACAATTATAAAATTTATCAATAATATTTTTATATCCTATCTTTTGCATTTTTTTAATACAATAGATTTTTTCGTCATTTTTCCTGATAAATTTTTTATCAATCCATTTAACATCTGCTTTATTATCAAAATCAATCATATCATCAACATAAATAGGAATTAATAGACTGTTATTTTGCGAATCATTAAAGTAATAAGTATATAAATAACTAAAAGGCTCTTTGTTTTTATATGCAGTAACTTTAATTGACATGTCTTTTTTGTGGTTATAATATAAGTAAATAGTATCTTTTTTTGTTTGTCCTATTATTATAGAATTAAATAATAAAAAGAAAAATATTAAAATTTGTTTTTTCATAATTTATAAACAGTTTTTGGTAACTTGATTTTCATAAAGAGAATAATTTTGATAAAAATAGTTTTCAATTGGATTATTTTTGGTTGTTTCTGTAAAGGAGTCGCAATTATGTAATCCATTCAAAGTTATGTATTTAAAAAACTTATCCCAATTCCAGTTTTCATTTATATTTAAAGAAATATTTTCAAAAGTTAAACCATTTGCATAATTAATATGTGATTGTGATATTAATAAGTTTTAATTTAATCTTCTTTGTTTAATTGCTTAGAATAAAATTTTATTTTAAGTAAAATTAATTTTCTAACTAATATATATAAATCAACGAGGACAATTGAAACAAAAATAATTAAAACTAATGGGACTAAGGATATTATAATTTCTAACATAATATTAATTTAAATTATTAACTTCTGAATAATAAATTTTACCTGTACTTTTTTCAAATCTAATAATTATTTGTTTTCTACGCTTAGTGCCGACTTCATAATCACCAATTTTAACTCCATAATACATATAGCCACTTATTGTAATTTCAGCATCTACACCATTGTTAATGTTTGAATTAGTAACAATAATTGAGGTTTGTATCCAACTATTTCCTGGAAGTAAATTTGATGCTAAATAAGAAGTGCTATTGCTCTCATCTAATGAAAAATTTGGACTTGGAGTTATTATTATTTCAAGTGTTAATTGATGAAGAGGAGTAATATTGACATTTCGTGTTGTGATTTTTTTGTCAACTTGAAATGACAATGATGAAGAAATTACATTAGAAATCTCCTCAAGATTCATAAAAGACTCAAATTCAGTTAAATTATCAAACTCAATATTGTTGGATGAATTTATTGGGGATAATTCTAAATTATTTTCAATAGCCAAATCAATCAACTCATTCACAAACTGCACACTTTCAGTAGAGTACTCAGTAGCTAAAGTATCTGTTACTTGGCTTTCAAGATATTCATAAATATTGTTTTCAGCTTCTTGATTATTGTTTAACCAAGCATTTTGATTCCAACTTAAATTAGCGGTAAAGTTCTTTTGACGTTTTATTAATGCTTGTGCTTCTTGTTCGCTTTCAAGAGAAGTTGTAGGAGTGGTTATAATTTGATTTGATGAAGATCCACTGCTCCCTGATCCAGTAGATCCACCACCACCAGTAGGAGATCCATTTCCATTTGTTCCGAAATCTGAATCAAAACCAAAACCTTCTCCACCGCCACTCCCACCTTCCCAGCAAGTATGCCCAATTATAACCCAGCCCCAACAATCAATGCCTTGACCAGCTCCAACTAAATCACCTTCATAACATGGTATTGTATCCCAAAACATTATTGTTTCGCAAATATATCTTCCGTTTGAATTGTTTTGAAAAACAGGTATAAATTCGTTTGTGTTGAAATTGATTTCATAATATTCAATCTGATTGTTTTGCATTTGTTCTAACGACATGCTATTTAGCTCGTTGAAAGTTTTGTTATAATCTACTAAGAATGTTTTTATTTGATTATTTGGATAAACAATAATTACTAAATTTTCTAAATCAGTAGCGTTTTCTCTAAAAACTGAAAAAGTATAGGATTTTGTTCCATCTGTTTTCTCAATATACATACCTTCATCAGAATTTATGTAAAAATTATTTAAAGTATCTTTAATAATTTTACTTGAAGTTGTAATTGTTTTTTTACTTAGTTTTTTAGTATTGTTAATTTTATCAACAACAGCTGAATTCTTAATTTCATTAAAAGATATTTTTTTAATGAGTAAATCATTTTGATTTTTTATGTTTTCGGTTTCAACTATAGTTTCTTCTACCTGACAACTTATAGTTACTAAAAGAAATACAATCATTAAAGAGATTGAGAACGATTTGAATTTGTTCTTCATAATTTTCGTTTTTTTTAGTTTACAAATGATTTTACAAGCTTACAAAGTAATATTTTATTTGAGTTACAGATTTTCTATGCATTTTCAATTTTATTTTCCAGTGTTTACTGGGTTTGTAATATTGAAAGTCAATTTCTGTAATAAAAAACCTAATACTTTGTTTTCTATTTACTTAGGGCAAAGCAAAATCTCTTATAAATACTAAGTAGCATATAAATATAAGTTATTTCTGAACGCAATTTAAAACAACTTATGAAACCCATTGCTGTAGTTTTTCTGCATATTTTCAAAAACAAATAAAAAACCCAAACTCTTTCGAATTTGGGTTCTGTATATTTTTGTTTGTTTTTATTTTCCTTTGTTAGCTTCAGCTACATATTTTTCCAAAGCTCCTGTCATCGATGGTGTTCCAGGGCTTGGTGCCATAATGTCAACACGTAAACCGTGTTCTAAAGCTTCTTTTTTAGTAGTTTCGCCAAAAACAGCAATTCTAGTGTTGTTTTGTTGAAAATCAGGGAAGTTTTTAAATAATGATTTAATTCCTGTTGGACTAAAAAACGCTAAAATGTCGTAATAAACATCTTTCAAGTCTGATAAATCACTCATTACCGTTCTGTAGAAAATACCTTGTTTCCATTCTACTTTTAAACCATCTAATGTTTGTGGAACATCGGCGTTTAATTGGTCGGTATTTGGTAATAAAAATTTTTCGTCTTTATATTTTTTAATTAGCGGAGCTAAATCAGCGAAGTCTTTTTGACCCACATAAATTTTTCTCTTTCTATATACTACATAACGTTGTAAGTAAAAAGCAACCGCTTCAGACTGACAGAAATATTTTAAATCTTCTGGCACTTTGTAGCGCATTTCTTCAGCCACTCTAAAAAAGTGATCTACAGCATTTCTACTGGTTAATATGATGGCAGTATAATTGTTTAAGTCGATTTTTTGAGCGCGAACTTCTTTAGCCGGAACACCTTCTACATGGATGAAAGGTCGAAAATCAACCTTTACTTTCAGTTTATTTTGAAGCTCAAAATACGGAGAATTTTCTACTTTAGGCTCTGGTTGTGAAACTAATATTGTTTTCACTTTCAAATTTGACATATTTCTCTCTAATTTTTTGTAAACCAATTATAAAT
>NZ_CALBSN010000020.1 GCF_937967675.1 uncultured Flavobacterium sp.
ATTCCCAAGCTCCAACAAATTTGAAGTTTTCGTCATCACGTAATGTTTCACCTTCAGCATCTTGATATTCTTCACGGAAGTGACCTCCACAAGACTCTTTACGTTGTAAAGCATCCATAGCCATTAATTGACCTAATTCGATGAAATCTGCAACTCTTAATACTTTTTCTAACTCAGGATTCAATTCGTCTGCGCTTCCAGGAACATAAACATCTTTGTAAAAATCTTCTTTTAATTGAGCAATTTCAGCAATAGCTTCTGTTAATCCTTTTTCGTTACGAGCCATACCTACTTTATTCCACATAATCAAACCTAATTTTTTATGGAAATAATCAACAGACTTGGTACCATTGTTGTTTAAGAATTTACTAATTGAATCTTTCACTCTAGCTTCTGCTTCAGCGAATTCTGGAGATTCAGTAGAAATTTTACCTGTTCTGATTTCGTCTGCTAAATAGTTAGAAATTGTGTAAGGTAATACAAAATATCCATCCGCTAAACCTTGCATTAAAGCTGACGCTCCTAAACGGTTAGCTCCGTGGTCAGAGAAGTTAGCCTCTCCAGCTACGAAACAACCTGGAATTGTAGATTGTAAGTTATAATCAACCCAAACACCACCCATAGTATAGTGAACTGCTGGATAAATTTTCATTGGTGTTTCATAAGGATTCTCATCCGTGATTTTTTGATACATCGTAAACAAGTTACCATATTTCTCTTCTAACCACTGTTTCCCTAATGCTGTAATTTCTTCAGGTGTTGGATTATGATTTCCTTTAGCATAAGCCGCTTGACGACCTTTTGTTTGAATCTCTGTTGAGAAATCTAAGTAAACTCCTTCATTAGTATCATTAGCTTCAATTCCGTAACCAGCATCACAACGCTCTTTTGCAGCCCTTGAAGCTACGTCACGTGGCACTAAGTTACCAAAAGCAGGATATCTTCTTTCTAAGTAGTAATCTCTATCTTCTTCAGCAATTTGAGTTGGTTTTAATTTCCCAGCTCTGATTGCTTCAGCATCTTCTTTTTTCTTTGGCACCCAAATACGTCCTGAGTTACGTAACGATTCAGACATCAACGTTAATTTTGACTGATTTGTTCCGTGAACCGGAATACATGTTGGGTGAATTTGTACATAACATGGATTTGCAAATAACGCTCCTTGTTTGTGGATTTTCCAAGAAGCTGTTACGTTACTTCCCATTGCGTTTGTAGAAAGGAAATATACGTTTCCATAACCTCCAGAAGCAATAACCACAGCATGAGCTGAATGTCTTTCAATTTCTCCTGTAATTAAGTTACGAGCGATAATTCCACGAGCTTTTCCATCCACTTTAACTAAATCCAACATTTCGTGACGGTTGAACATTTGTACACGTCCTAACCCGATTTGTCTTGATAAAGCTGAATATGCTCCTAATAATAATTGTTGTCCTGTTTGTCCAGCAGCGTAGAAAGTACGTTGTACTTGCGTTCCACCAAACGAACGGTTATCTAACATTCCACCATATTCGCGTGCAAAAGGAACACCTTGTGCTACACATTGGTCGATAATATTTCCTGAAACTTCTGCTAAACGGTGAACGTTTGCTTCACGCG
>NZ_CALBSN010000021.1 GCF_937967675.1 uncultured Flavobacterium sp.
AGTGGAACTACTCACTACAAAATCATTTCAGGTGGAGCTGAAATTGATTTTGAAGCTGAAACGTATGTGGTTGCTACTTCTGAAACGGCAATTTTACCATGGGATGGAACTGCTACTGCTCCAATTAATCAAGTGAATGAGGTTACACCTGCAAGTACAAAACCATTATTTTTGGCTTTAGGTGTTGAGTTCTACCAAGAGATTAATGGGCAAATGTATCCGTTGAAAAATGGTGCTTTTAACCCATTATCAATTGCGAAAGTTGATAGCGGTGTGTAATGGTTATTTGGTTAACTAGAACTTATTTCCCTGAAGGAACAAATGGTAAACTCGAATGCGAAGGCAAATTGATTTGTAATACAATTGAATTGCCGTGGAAGATGAACGAAACGAAGGTTTCCTGCATTCCGGAAGGGAAATATTTTATTAGAAAGCGATACAGTGCAAAATTCAAATGGCATTTAGAATTGGTGAATGTACCGAACAGAACTTATATTTTGATACATCCTGCCAATAATGCGAAAAGGGAATTACATGGCTGTATTGCTCCTGTTACAAAACTTTCTGGACCTGGATTAGGTTTAATGTCTAGAAAAGCTTTTACGAAGTTGAAATACTTGGTTTTTAAAGCTTTGGACAATAACGAAAGTGTAGAATTGATTGTACAATCTTAATTTTTGAAAAGATGAATATAGTAGAACGTGCTAAGGCACCCACTCCGAAATTTTTTAAGGTTTTGCGCACCATTGGATTAGCCTTATTAGCAGTAAGTGGAAGCATTGTAGCTGCTCCAGTAGCTTTACCTGCTGTTGTTGTAACCGTTGCGGGTTATGCTGCCGTTGCAGGCGGTGTTATATCAGCGGTAAGCCAAATTACTGTTGATGACAAAACCGACAAAAAAGATGAGGTTAAGCCCGAAAATGACGTTGAATGAAATGGATAATTCCTTAACTTTGAAGGCAGGAACTTTTGGAGGATTTGCATTGAGTGTTATACCTAATTTAACCTCAGCAGATATCTTAAAAACGATAGTTTTAGCCTTTATTGGAGCAGTAGTGAGTTTTGGTGTTACGGTGATTTTAAAACGCCTCACCTCAAAAAAGAAATAAGCTCAGTTTTGATTGGTTACCTTTACTGAGTATGAGAAAGCCTAGTCGGAAGACCAGGCTTTTTTTTTTATTTTTAAGAGCCGTGTATTATCGATTGTTTTATTATGGGTAACTAACGTTCAAATATTGCATCGATATCATCATCGCTTGAACTTCCAGAATAAAAGCCACCGTGACTTTCACGATCATAGTCAGGCTCATAACTTTCCAAATATCTAGTTATTTTTGAATCTACATCAATACTTGATATTATGTCTGATGTTGAAAAAGAAATTTTATTAAGAACATTTTCATTGAAGCCATCTAAAAATGAATCAAGATTTTGTCTTATTTCATCTTCAACACCATTAATATCAACATTTGGCTCATAATCACCTTGATAATAATTGTATGAATTTGAGATGTGTCTGGAGTAATCTATATCCAAATCATTATTATTAACAATACTAATTAAGTATTTATCAAGTAAAATAACAATTTGCATTAGAATATTTTCATCATCAATATCATTATTATCAACAAAATTTAATAGTCTTTTTAATGTATCTTCATCATCTACATCGTTTATAAAACCATGCAGAAATTCGAAATTTTGAAATTTAATTTTGGGTTCAAATTCTGTGAGAATGAATAATAATTCCCACAATCTCTCACCACTTGGGTTATCTGCATTTATTATAATGTTCAAAAAGGTTTCTAATCTTTTATTAATTATATCATCAAAAAAGTCAATGTAACTTAAGGCAATTAAAAAATCCCAATTCTGATCTTTTAGTTTACTTTCAAAGAAGAAATCAAATAGATTTCCTAATATTCTACTAGTATGATTTTTATTTATTTTGTTATTCCTCAATAAAGTATGTAAATAATCAATTGATACTTCTGAATTTAATGATTTAAAAATATTACAAATTAAATCAATTTCATTTGAGTATGCACCTAATACAAAATCTGCAATTGAAGGATTAAATAGCACATATTCATATTTTTCGTCTCCAATTTGATTTCTATTCAATAATGATTTTGTAGCTAGCTTTCTTACCGATTCAAAACTTTTATCAGTATTATCTCCAAAATTTAAGGGGTGAATCCGTAGATATGTATTATAAGAATCTCTCAAACTTTCTTCAGATATTTTACCATTATTAAAAACAGTTAAAAATGTTAGAGCTCTTACAAAGTCATCAGTTTGATTTTGAAAATATCCTTCCCAAATAACTTCAGGGTTATTTAGACTTTGATGAATATATGTCCAATAGTTTTCTGATTTAATATCACCAATAACAGAAGAATCGGTTATAAATTCGATAATTCTTGGATTAAAATTTCTGTGCTTGATAATGTCTTTATATCTTTTTTCTTTATAAATTACATCAATAAATTGTTTTGGTAATTTTGAATGATAAATATGATTATAAAGAATTTTTGCTTTATCTATATTAGTTAAGTTTTCAATTGTAAGTAGAAATTCATTCTCTCTTATTTTTAAATTTTGAAAAATATGACTTAAACTGTAAGCTTTATTCAAAATGTTTGTTCGTGATGTAAGAATAAATTTTTTACTATTATCCTTTCTAATTCTACTAATGAATTTGACAATATGGGAATCCTTTTTATTATTGATAGCGTCATAAATATTACTTCCTAAGAAGTCATCACAATAAAAAAGAATTTTTTTTTGTTCATTTTCGCGATACAAACTTTCAGCTTCGCTTATATTTTCTTCAATATCACAGAATTCATAACCTTTTGCTATATATAGAATTGCCAAATTATCAGCAAGTGTAGTTTTACCAATTCCTGGTTCACCTGTCAGAATTATAACATTGTTTTCTTCTAAAATTTTAAGCCCCTTGTTATGATTTTCAGTAACTACATATCTAAATGAATTTTCTTCAATGTCTCGTATAGTAAATTGACTTCTACCTTTTATTGCATTGTTAATTAAAATGTCTATTACACTTGTACTAGTAATCCAAAGTTTATAGTTTCTTTCGACAACGTCCTGATTTTCTTTCTTAGATAAAAACAAATTCAAGTCTTCTTTTCCCCAAACATCTCTTTCAGTTTGAATGTATGGTTTAAAAATATTTAGAATTTCTTTTTTATTTACTCTAGAAAGTGCTTTTGAAGTTATAAAAATGTATTTACTAGGATTTAACTTTTTTACTTTGTCTAATTCCTCGTTTTTTAATTTTGAAATTAATTGTGAATATGGAGTTGCAAAATAATGTTTGCATTGTATAATGCCTTCTTTTTTGTCTCCAATCCAGAATCTACCATCTACACCACCATCTCTTCCAGACTTAAAAATTTCAACTTTAATGCTATGTTCTTTTTCAATTACAGTTGCTGCTAAAATTTCAAATTCTCTGTCATTTAATTTTGAGTAGTCATATTCCATTTCCTTAATTAGTTTGATCCAAATTTACAGATTAATATTCTCTAATTTGGATGGCTTTTTTTTGTAAAATTGTCGCTAACTTGCTTATGTACCCTATTTTATAGCTTTTTTCAAATATAAATACATTATTTCGATTATCTTTCCAATTTTAAATAAAAAAAGCCTAGACTAATTAGTCTAGGCTTACTTTTATTTATTTCTATACCTCATCATAATAGCGTTCTTAAGTTCGTTGATGAGGTGTAAGTTTTTGTTAAAGTGGTTTTCTTGTTCTTGCAGCAGCTTTAAAGCTTTAATGTTTTTAAGGTGTTGCTCGTGTTCTCGCATCATACGAGTTGCTCTTGGATTGAACTCTTTTTTGAAGTCATAAAGCGTTATAAATGGAATTACAGAACCTTTAAGATACGGATTCCAGAATTTGGATTTCCATAGGCTCATGGATATCCAAAAAATTTCCTCTTTTTGAGTTTCGGTTTGAAAGACTAATACAAAGCTATTCGTAAAAGCTTCATTATTAGGTTTTCCGCTATTCAGTCCTTTTGATAATACGAAAAAATGTGGTTTGGCATAGTGCGCCCCAGGGTGGTGGGTTTTGATAAAAATAGTGTCCATAATACAAGGATTTAACAGGTTAACTTCCTTCTTCTTTCCTTCGTGATTGCCCGAAATGTGATTGGAAACCGAGATGCCCCACACACATTTTTGCAAAAGAAAAAAGGAAAAAAAAGAAAGCCGTCTTACCTTGTAGAGGGTTTCAAAAAAGAAAGTTTTTCGGATAAAATACTACCCATATGCGTCTGTGTAAACACTAAGTGGATGTTGTGGTTTTGAAAATGTATGGGTGGAGATTTTATCCGGAACCGAAGGCTTGAACTTGCTTTTTTGAATACCCGGAACAAACCTTTGGCTTCTTTTTTTATCCTTTTTTTGTAAAAATGTTTACCCCAAATGTTCTTATGAAATGAGGTTTTAAGGGTGTTCAATCAGGATTCGTAAACAAGGGTGTGGTTTTCTTTTTTTTACTAGACGACCTCGACTACGCTCGGTTTGACAATATGGCTTTGTGAAGATGAAAAAAAAGAAAACCACACTCTTGTGATAGTTTGATTTTTGAGGATGCTTGTTGGTTCAGTTAGCAGTCGCAGTTTTCAGTTAGCAGTTTTGGTCTGATGAAAATGGGAAGCATCTTCAAAAAACAATGAAAATTACGTTAGCGGTAGCGTTCCTATTATTCTTCGGGTGGGTGCGGCTGGGAGCGGATATTTTACATAATAACCCTTATAACTTTC
>NZ_CALBSN010000022.1 GCF_937967675.1 uncultured Flavobacterium sp.
TATGACGTAGTGTACGAACAAGAAAATTATCCTTTCATTCCACATAAATTATAAGGACTATGGCACAAATTATAACAATGCCCCGTTTGAGTGATACGATGACCGAAGGAGTTGTAGCAACTTGGTTAAAAAAAGTGGGTGATACAATCAAAACTGGTGATATTCTTGCCGAAATTGAAACGGATAAAGCTACAATGGAATTCGAATCTTTTCATGACGGTGTTTTATTACACATCGGGATTCAAGAAGGACAATCAGCACCAGTAGATTCTTTATTAGCAATTATTGGAGCAGCCGGTGAAGATATTGCTGCTTTATTAAGTGGTGGAACAGCGACTGAAACAAAAGAAGAAAAAGTAGTTGAAGAAGCAAAACCTACTTCAGCAGCAGTTGAAATTCCAGCTGGTGTAAAAGTAGTAACTATGCCTCGTTTGTCTGATACAATGACAACAGGAACAGTTGCAACTTGGTTGAAAAAAGTGGGAGATACTGTAAAAGAAGGCGATATTTTAGCTGAAATCGAAACGGATAAAGCTACGATGGAATTCGAATCTTTCAATGCAGGAACGTTATTATATATCGGAGTTCAAGAAGGTAATTCTGCTCCAGTAGATACAATTTTAGCTATTTTAGGTCCAGCAGGAACTGATGTTTCAGGTATTGCGGCTAACTACAAAGTTGGCGCTGTGGCTGAAGCTCCTAAAGTAGAAGAAGTAAAAGCAGTTGCTCAAGAAGTAGTAGTTGCAGAACAATCTACTTCAGGTAGAGTTTTCGCTTCTCCTTTAGCTAAAAAAATTGCTCAAGATAAAGGAATTAACTTATCTCAAGTAAAAGGTTCTGGTGAGAATGGAAGAATTGTAAAATCAGATGTTGAGAATTTCTCACCATCTGCTGTTGCAACTCCAGCACAAGCCGTTGCAGAAGCTACAAACGCAGTTGCAGCAGTTAAACCATTTGTTCCAGCAGGAGAAGTATTCCAAGAAGAAATCAAAAATTCGCAAATGCGTAAAACTATTGCGAGACGATTATCAGAATCTAAATTTACAGCACCGCATTACTATTTAACTATTGAGTTAGATATGGACAATGCAATTGCTTCAAGAAATATGATTAACGGATTACCAGATACGAAAGTTTCTTTCAACGATATGGTAATCAAAGCAAGTGCGATGGCATTGAAAAAGCATCCACAAGTAAATTCACAATGGAGAGAAGATGCGATGGTTATCAATCACCACGTGAATATTGGAGTAGCGGTAGCAGTTGAAGACGGTTTAATGGTTCCAGTATTGAAATTTACAGACCAAATGAGTTTAACTCAAATTGGTGCAAATGTGAAAGACTTAGCTGGAAAAGCAAAATCTAAAAAAATTCAACCAGCAGAAATGGAAGGAAGTACATTCACGATTTCTAACTTAGGAATGTTCGGAATTCAATCATTTACATCGATTATCAATCAACCAAATTCAGCTATTTTATCTGTTGGTGCTATTATTGAAAAACCAGTAGTTAAAAACGGTCAAATCGTAGTTGGAAACACAATGACAGTTACGTTAGCTTGTGATCACAGAACAGTGGACGGAGCAACTGGAGCTCAATTCTTACAGACGTTCAAAGCGTTTATGGAAAATCCAGTAACGATGTTAGCCTAATAAGTGTTAAAATTATCATACAAAATCCCGATTTACTCGGGATTTTTTTATTTTTACTTAAAACTATAAACTATGAAAAAAATCATATTCCTAATTTCTTTTCTTGGATTGTCATTGCATGCACAAAACAATGTTACTTCGAAAAACATTTTTAATTTCAATTACCAAGTTGCGGAAGAAAATGTAATTAAAACTTTATCATATCTAACTTCGGATGAACTGGAAGGAAGAGATTCAGGTAGTGAAGGAATTGAATTGGCAACTTTATATTTAGAAAATATTTTAAAAGAGAACGGAATTAAGCCTTATTTTAAAACGTATCGCGATACACTTTCTAATTTTGATAAAACTTCTTACAACGTAGTTGGTTATATCGAAGGGAACGATAAAGAGTTAAAAAATGAATTTGTTATTATTGGGGCGCATTATGATCATATTGGAAAAATTGCAGCTGTAAATGGCGATGATATTGGAAACGGAGCAAATGATAATGCAACTGGAACCACCGCAGTAACTGAAGTAGCAAAATATTTCGCAAAATTTAAAAACAACAAGCGAAGTGTACTTTTTGTATTCTTTTCTGCCGAGGAAAAAGGTCTTTTAGGGTCAAAGCATTTGGCTGCTAAATTGAAAGAACAAAAAATGGATTTGTATTTCATGTTCAATTTTGAAATGATTGGTGTTCCAATGAAAGACAAAGGAATGGATTTCTATTTAACTGGTTTTGGTAAATCTAATATGGCAACCACAATGAATGAATATGCTGGAGAAAAGTTAGTAGGATATTTGCCAATTGAAACCAAATACATGCTATTCAGAGCATCTGATAATTATCCGTTTTTCACTGAATTTAATGTCCCAGCACAAACTGTTTCGACTTTCGATTTTGAAAATTTCCAATTCTATCACCAACCAGATGATGAGTTTGAAATGATGGATACCAAACACATGACAAAAGTGATTTCGAAAACAATTCCAGTTTTAGAAAAAATGATCAATGCTCCAAAAAAAGAAATCAAATTAAATGAAAAGTAAAAATATCATCATAACAGGAACCTCTCGTGGAATAGGTTACGAATTAGCCTTGCAATTTGCAAATGCAGGACATCAAGTATTAGCTATTTCTAGAAAAACACCAAAAGAGTTAATCGAAAATCAAAACATAACTTGTTTGTCATTTGATATTTCAAATCCAGAAGAATTACTTCAGGTTGAAAATTTCATTAACAGAACTTGGAAAAAAGTAGATGTTTTAATTCATAACGCAGGAAGTTTATTGCATAAAACGTTCACGCAAATAACTTCAGAAGAATTCCAAAACATATATAAAGTCAATGTTTTTGCAGTTGCCGAATTAACAAAAATCTGTATTCCATTCATGGAAAAAGGGAGTCATGTGGTAACTATTAGTTCTATGGGAGGCATTCAAGGAAGCATGAAATTTGCTGGTTTAGCAGCTTATTCGTCAAGTAAAGGAGCTGTAATTACGTTATCTGAATTATTAGCGGAAGAATATAAAGAACAAGGGATTGCTTTCAATGTTTTAGCACTTGGAGCCGTAAATACCGAAATGTTACAAGAAGCTTTCCCAGGTTACGAAGCAACACTTTCAGCAAAAGAAATGGCGGATTATATCTTCAATTTTGCTTTAACTGGAAACAAATATTACAACGGAAAAGTATTGCAAGTTTCATCTTCAACGCCTTAAAATTGAGTGACGTATTAAAAAAATACTTACCTGAACACGCAGTTCATCCTTGTTTTGAGTTAATCAAAGCGAATCATGTGCATCTTAAAATCGTTAATGAACGTCAAACCCGTCATGGCGATTATCGAAAAGACGCACAAGGATATCATTTGATTACCGTAAATGCAAGTTTGAATAAATATAGATTCCTAATAACTCTAATTCATGAAATTGCGCATTTGGTAGCTTTCGAAAAATATGGTCGTAACATAAAACCGCATGGAGATGAATGGAAACTCACTTTTCAAAGAATGATGGTGCCGTTTATTCGTCCTGAAATATTTCCAAATCAATTGTTGCCATTACTTGCCAAACATTTTAGAAATCCGAAAGCAAGTAGCGATACTGATGCAAAATTAGCCATCGCTTTAAAACTATTTGACCAAAAAGAAACCGATAAAAATTATATCTTTGAAATTCCAATGGGAAGTCATTTTAGAATTCACAATGGAAAAATTTTCAAGAAAATAGCATTGCGAGTTAAGCGATACGAATGTTTAGAAATAAGTTCTGGACGCTTATATTTGTTTCAACCCAATGCCGAAGTAGAATTGTTGCCGAATAAGTTCTAGCAACAAAAAACATACAAAATGAACAAAAATTATTACGCAATCATAATGGCTGGAGGAGTTGGTTCTCGTTTTTGGCCAGTAAGTACAACCGAATTTCCTAAGCAATTTCACGATATGTTAGGAACAGGCGAAACATTGATTCAAAAAACATTCACACGTTTGTCTCAAATTATTCCAAAGGAGAATATTTTGATTCTTACGAACGAAGTTTACAATGACATCGTCTTGGAACAATTGCCAATGATTCAACAAGAGCAAATTGTTTTAGAACCAGCTATGCGTAATACAGCGCCTTGTATTTTATATGCTTCTTTAAAAATTAAAAAACAAAATCCAGATGCAGTTATGGTAGTGGCGCCTTCTGATCATTGGATTGAAGATGAGGTGCAGTTTTGTTCTAATCTTCAATATGCTTTTGATTTTTGCGAGCGCGATGAAAACTTAATGACCTTGGGTATTTTACCAACATTTGCCAATACAGGCTATGGCTATATCGAATTCGATAAATTAGATTCTCGTCCAATTAAAAAGGTGAAGCAGTTTAGAGAAAAACCAGATTATGCAACCGCAAGAAAGTTCATACAAAGTAGAAATTATCTTTGGAATGCTGGAATTTTTGTTTGGAGTGCTAAAACCGTTTTAAAAGCTTATGAAGAGTTTCAACCGGTGATGTATGATCATTTTATGAATGGTTATGAGGCTTTAAATACACCAAAAGAAGAAGCTTTTATAAGAGATAATTATCCTTTAGCTCAAAATATTTCGGTGGATTATGCTATTTTGGAAAAAGCCCAAAATGTTTATGTGTTACCAGCAACTTTCGACTGGAACGATTTAGGAACTTGGGGTTCGCTATATGATAAATTACCAAAAGACGAACAAGAAAATGCCGTAGTTAATGCTTCTGTTTATCTTGAAAACGCAACCAATAACATTATCAGAACCGAAGGAAAAAAACTTGTAGTTATTGATGGTTTAACCGATTATATCATCGTAGATAAAGATGATGTCTTATTGATTTACCCAAAAAATAAAGAACAAGATATTAAGCAAATAGTAGCTAAAATTAAATAGTACTATTTTACATCATCTTCTAAATACATTTTTCTAACACGTTTGAACAACTCAGAAGAATAAACAAAATCGGTAACAGCTTCGTTATCGGTTTTGAATATTTCTTTGTTGGAGCCTTCCCATTCTAATAAACCATTTTTTAAGAACACAATTTTTTCGCCAATTTCCATTACCGAGTTCATATCGTGTGTGTTAATTACTGTGGTAATGTTGTATTCTTGTGTGATTTCCTGAATCAAATTGTCAATTACAATCGCCGTTTTTGGGTCTAAGCCTGAATTTGGTTCATCACAAAATAGATATTTCGGATTATTTACAATAGCTCGAGCAATCGCCACACGCTTTTGCATTCCACCCGAAATTTCAGAAGGTCTTTTTTGGTGCGCATTCACTAAGTGAACCCTGTCAATTACAAAATCAACACGTTCTTTAATTTCCTTTGCAGATTTATTGGTAAACATTTTTAATGGAAACCCAACATTTTCTTCCACTGTCATGCTGTCAAAAAGTGCACTTCCTTGAAATACCATCCCAATTTCAGTTCTCAACTCACGTCTTTCGTCGTTTGAAAGTTCAGAATAAATTCTGCCGTCGAAAGAAATAGTGCCGCTATCTGGCGTATGAATTCCTAATAATGATTTTAAGAAAACAGTCTTTCCAGAACCACTTTGTCCAATAATTAGATTGGTCATTCCAGCTTCAAAACGAGTAGAAACACCTTTTAAAACGGTTTGTTCGCCAAACTTTTTTACGATATTTTTTACTTCAATCATTAGCTTAAAAGAAGTTGTGTTAATATAAAGTTCATTAAAATAATTACCACCGATGTCCAAACAAATGAAACGGTACTCGCTTTACCCACTTCTAAAGCGCCACCCTTCATGTAATAACCATGAAATGAAGGAATAGTTGCTAAAATAAAAGCAAATACAAAAGTTTTTATGAAAGCGTATGTTATGTGAAATGGAATAAATTCAGCTTGCAATCCAGTGGTGAATTCGAAACTTGTTGTGAAACCTCCATAAACAGCTGCCATCCAACCACCAAAAACACCTAAAAACATACTTAATCCAATCACAAAAGGATATAAAAATAACGCGATGATTTTAGGAAAAACTAAATAGTTTAAGGAATTTACTCCCATAACTTCTAGAGCATCTATTTGCTCCGTAACACGCATTGTACCTATACTAGAAGTGATAAATGAACCCATTTTTCCCGCCATAATGATAGAAATAAAAGTAGGAGCAAACTCTAAAATAACTGACTGACGCGTTGCAAATCCAATTAAAAATTTAGGAATTAACGGATTGGTTAAATTTAATGCGGTTTGAATAGCCACAACACCACCAACGAAAAATGATATAAAAGAAACAATTCCTAGCGAACCAATGATTAAATCATCAATTTCTTTTAAGATCAATTGTTTCATCGCCGACCATTTAGTAGGCTTGTTGAAAATTTCTTTCAACATGATGAAGTATTTTCCTATTTGCGATAAGTAGCGAATGAGCATCATTTTGATAGTGTTCAGTATTCGGTTTCTAGTGAGCAGTAAAAATACTATATTTTGTTTGAAAATGAGTTACCTTTTTAAAAATGCTTAAATTTTAACCACACCAATAAAAAAGTCTCACCTGTTTGTGATTTTTATTTTCTCTTTTTTCTTTACAGATTTTTTGTCCTCGTTTAAATTTAAGATTTTTTTCTTCAAATGGAAGTAGTCCAATTTCTAATCTTCGTTCATTTATAGCTTCAAATTTATTAGTATCTTCTGTTTGATGCCATTCATTATAGTATTCATCAATATTGCTAAATTTAGATTGAAAATCCATTATAGAAGCATAGATTTCAGGTTGTAAGTTTCCTTTAAATACTTCGTTTTTTAATAATTGATTATAACTTTTGTCTCTTGGATAGGAATAATAATGAAGTAAAATAAGTTTAGCTTTATTATTTCCAAAAGAATAGTCATAGTTTGGTTTGCTTGATAAACTTTTAATGCCTAAATAATTCAAATCGATATTTCTTTCTTCTGGGAATCCATGTTTTGTAATTAGTGAAATTAATTTTACATCAACAATATCTGAAATAATACTGTCATATTTCTTCCAATAAATATCCTTGTTTTTTGAATCATAAATACTCAACGAATCCAAGTAATAGATTTTCCACTTATTATCTAAATCGGATAATTTATTAATTGTATCCAATAATTTATAATTGATACTTTTTTTGTATTTTTTATTTGATATCTGAAATTGAGAATTGATGAATTTTTCGATTTTATTTTTCGAGATATAACTTCTAATTAAACTATCATTAGTTAAGTATTCGGGAAGTAAACCTCTTTCAAAGCCTTTTTTTACGGTTTTTTTGAAGAAAAGCATGTCATTTTCAATTACTGCTATCTGCATAGCTGTAAAACAGTTTTTTGCAATTGGTTTTACATTAATTGAAAAAGCTTTTTTGTAATATTGAAGCGCTTTTGAATAATTTTCTTTTAAAATGAAAGATTCGGCTTGACTTACATTTAGAGAATAATTTATGTGTGGATTTGATTTATTATCATTTATATCAAATGAAAATAAAGTTATTAGTGATAATAAAAAGATGTATTTCATATTAATAATTAAAATAACTTCTCTTTCATCTTCTTCCAACGATATTTTCTAACAAATCTTGCTTGTTCATGTGTGACCAACATGGTTTTGTTTTCTCTTTTGGCTTTCCAAAACCCTTTGATGTAATCTAAAAATAATAAAGGTCTTCCTTTTCGCATCGCTAATTTTAAAGATGCAACGGCTGTAATAAAAAATCCGTAACCTAAAGTGTAGAATGCTTCGCCTTGTTTAAATCTTGCAGCTTGGTTATAACTAGCGCCTGTTGGTTTTAGGTGTTTTACGTGTAAACTTTCATCAGTAATTACTTTCCAATTGTAAAATTTACAAAGCAACTCGTCAACAGTATCCCAACCCATTTGCGGTTTCAATCCGCCAATTTGTTTGAAAGTTTCTTTTCGATACGCCTTTAAAGCACCACGAATATGATCTTTATCGGTAAGATTTTCTAAAACCCAATTTCCATTTTTATCGATGTAACAAAATCCGCCCACCATTCCAATTGTCTCATCGGATTGAAAATGTTTTATAATCGTTTCGAAGTAGTTTTTTGGAAAAATTAAATCGGCATCTACCTTTACAATGATGTCATAATTGTCATCAATATTTTTTTCTCCTTCCTGAAATGCTTGAATCACTTTACTTCCAGGTAAATGAATGGCATCTGATTTTTTATTCACTAAAGTGATAAATGGATATTTGGAAGCAAATTCAGAAACAATTTCCGGAGTTTTATCGGTAGAATTATCATTCACCACTACAATTTTTGTTGGTAAAACGGTTTGTTCTACTAATGATTGTAGCGTTAAACTCATAAAAGCTTCTTCGTTGTAAGCAGGAATGATAATGTAGTATTTCATTTGGCTTGTCACTTTTTACTTATCACTTTTCACTCTTTCGGCATAAACCAAATAATATCTTGGTGTAAACCATCTCAATAAAGGTCTAAAACCTATTTTTTTTACTGGATGAGTGAATTTTACTCGGTCCACAATTTTAAAACCTGCTTTTTCAAGTAGCCAATCCAATTGCCAATCTTCAAATTCGTGATAATGTCTGTCCCACATATCAGTCTTGCTTCGATAAGCAGGAGAAAACCACAAACGCAAAGGAATCGAAATCAAAATTTTATCTGCTTTTACGTTTTGTAAAACGGTATAAGGATTAAGTAAGTGTTCGAAAATTTCAAAACCCGTAAACACATCGTAGTTTTCAGTTTGAAGCGCCGATTGGTCGTTGTCAATGTCTTCACCTTTTGTATTGATAACAGTATAACCATTATCCACCATGATTTTTGAAAAAGGATTTGGAACACCTAAGTCAAAAATGGTTTCAGAAGTTTTGATGTGTTTTTTTAGAAAATCTAAAGTGATGTTGAATCGTTTGCTCGGATATGTTTTTTCGTACATTATAAAATTTGTTTAGCTTCGCTCAGTTCGGCATTGCCTTGAGTCAAGTTTAAAGTTTCAAGTTGAAAGCAGTTCGTAAAATTAACAATTTAACTTGAAACCTGAAACCTCAAACTTGAAACAAAAAAGATTACATTTGATAGACAATCGCATTAATATTCATACCAGAACCAACGGATGCAAATATGATGACATCACCTTTCTTAAGTTCCTGATTTTCTAATTTGCCTTTCATCATTAAATCGAAAAGTGTAGGCACGGTTGCAACACTAGAATTTCCTAATTTATGAATACTCATTGGCATAATGCCTTCTGGTGGTGATTGCTTATATTGTTTGAAGAAGCGATGAATAATTGCTTCATCCATTTTTTCGTTAGCCTGATGAATCAGTACTTTTTTGACTTTCTCTATTGGGATGCCACTTTTTTCTAAACAGGTAGCCATTGCTTTCGGAACGTTACTCAGAGCAAATTCGTAGATTTTTCTTCCATGCATTTTGATATAGCGAACATCTGGGTCATGGTCTTTATTGAAAGAATTTCCAAAAAACAAATAATAGGCTTCGTCATAAGTAAATGTAGTTGTTTCATGTGCTAGAATTCCGCCTTCATCATCGGTTGCTTCTATAATTGTAGCGCCAGCACCATCCGAATAAATCATGGAATCTCTGTCATGTAAGTCTACCACCCTTGATAAAGTTTCGGCACCGATTACTAAACATTTTTTAGCCATTCCCGCTTTGATAAAGGCATAAGCTTGTATAACACCTTCTACCCAACCAGGGCAACCGAAAAGAATATCGTATGCAACGCATTTCGGATTTTTAATTTTTAATCCATGCTTTACTCTGGTGGCTAAACTTGGTAAAATATCGGATTGAATTGCTCCTTTTTTTACATCGCCAAAATTGTGAGCCATGATGATATAATCAATAGTTTCTCTGTCAATTTTAGCATCATCAATAGCTTTTTCAGCAGCAATTAATGCAATATCAGATGTGCATAAATTATCCGTTACATAACGTCGTTCTTTAATTCCCGTAATTTCTAAAAATTTTTCAGCAACGACATCATTTGGGTGAGGAAAAGGAGTTCCGTCATCATTTAAAAAAGTGTGTTGGGCAAAATCGATGTTGGAAACTACTTCGGTAGGAATATAGCTTCCTGAACCTGTTATTTTGATATTCATTCTATTGTTTTTTGGTTACTCGAATTTACAAAATATTGTTGTTAATGATTTGGTAACCTATTGGTTTTTACCATTTTTATGAATATCGTAGTAAAATTGGTTTAAAAAAGCGAAATTCTAAAATTAACGCCTTTTAATTGAATTTTATCTGCATTATAGTCGCCATACTCAACGCTTGTGTTTTCATTTGTTCGGCATATTTTCCTGCGAAATGCTCATCAATTGTTGAATTAAAATGCGTTAGCCAAGTATTAAAGTGTTCTTTAGTAAAAGCATGTTTGTCATGAACGTCTTTATGAATCGAAAACATGTTATTGAAATAACCGCCTTTTAAAAATAAAGATTGTTCCCAAAAAGTTGCTAAAATATCAAAATGCGCATCCAAATGTTGGTCGACTGAGGTGACTTTGGTAAAGAAAAAATTAATCGAATCATCTGCTAAAAGTTTATCGTAAAACTTACGCATGATGAGTAAAATATCTTCTCTGTTCTGAATATCATCCATCTTATAAATTATTAAAAAGGCTCAAATTAAAAACTTGAGCCTTTTTGGTTTATTACTTTGTACTTTTAATTACATATATGCTTCAATTGGAGCACAAGAACAAACTAAATTTCTATCTCCATATGCTTCATCAATACGACGAACCGTTGGCCAAAATTTATTCTCTGCAATATAATCTAAAGCATATGCTGCTTGTTCTCTTGTATAAGGGAAGTTCCAATCGTTTGCTGTTACCATAGCTAAAGTATGTGGTGCATTTCTTAAAATGTTGTTTACATCATCTTTAGTTGAAGCTTCAATTTCTTTACGAATTGAAATCAGTGCATCACAAAAACGATCTAATTCAGCTAAATCTTCTGATTCTGTTGGTTCCACCATTAAAGTTCCAGCTACTGGGAAAGAAACCGTTGGAGCGTGGAAACCATAATCCATTAAACGTTTTGCAATATCCGTTACTTTGATTCCTTTTTCTTCGAAAGCTCTACAATCTAAAATCATTTCGTGAGCCGCTCTTCCCATTTCTCCTGAATATAAGATTGGATAATGCCCTTCGAAACGTGCTTTCATGTAGTTAGCATTTAAGATGGCATATTTAGTAGCGTTTGTTAATCCTTCAGCACCCATCATTACAATGTAACCGTAAGAAATCAAACAAACTAAAGCTGAACCATAAGGAGCTGATGAAATAGCAGTGATAGCTTGACTTCCTCCTGTTGGAATAATTGGATTTGTTGGTAAGAATGGAACTAATTTTTCGTTCACACAAATTGGTCCAACACCAGGTCCGCCACCACCATGAGGAATAGCAAAAGTTTTGTGTAAGTTTAAGTGACAAACATCAGCACCAATTGTAGCAGGATTTGTCAACCCCACTTGTGCATTCATGTTAGCACCATCCATATAAACTAAACCACCATTTTCGTGAATGATATTAGTGATTTCAATAATAGCACTTTCAAAAACTCCATGAGTTGATGGATATGTTACCATTAAAGCAGATAAGTTATCTTTATGTTGGATTGCTTTTGCTCTTAAATCTTCTACATCGATATTTCCATTTTCCATGGTTTTCGTAACGATGATTTCCATTCCTGCCATAGCTGCAGAAGCTGGATTGGTTCCGTGAGCAGAAGCCGGAATCAAACATACATTTCTGTGGTTGTCGCCTCTTGATAAATGATAAGCTCGAATCGCCATCAAACCAGCGTATTCTCCTTGAGCACCTGAATTAGGTTGTAATGTAGTTCCTTGGAATCCAGTAATTACATTTAATTGATGCTCTAATTTTTTCAACATGATTTGGTAACCTTCCGCTTGTTCAACTGGAGCAAAAGGGTGAATGTTGTTCCAATTAGCCATTGATAATGGCAACATTTCAGCTGCAGCATTTAATTTCATTGTACAAGAACCTAATGAAATCATTGAGTGGTTCAACGATAAATCTTTACGCTCTAATTTTTTGATATAACGCATCAATTGCGATTCTGAATGATGGTTGTTGAAAACATCGTATTGTAAGAAAGTTGATTTTCTCACTAAGTTTTCAGGAACCATTGACTCATTTGCTAATTGATTTACAGTAAATGCATCTTTTCCAGTAGCTTCAGCGAAAATGGCAATAATTTGATTGATATCGTTTACAGAAGTCGTTTCGTTAAATGAAATCGAAATCGTTTCAGCATCTGGATAGAAGAAGTTTACTTCGTGTTTTTCAGCAATTGCTTTTACTTTAGCAGCATCGGCTTTTACTAAAATCGTATCGAAGAAAGCAGAGTTTGTTTGGTAAACACCTAATTTGTTTAAAGCGTCAGCAGTTGTAACCGCAGAAGCATGTACTTTATCAGCAATATATTGTAAACCTTTTGGTCCGTGATACACAGCGTACATTCCAGCCATAACCGCTAATAAAACTTGAGCAGTACAGATGTTTGAAGTTGCTTTTTCACGTTTGATATGTTGCTCACGAGTTCCTAAAGCCATACGTAATGCGCGATTTCCGTTTGCATCGATAGAAACACCAATGATTCTTCCTGGCATCGAACGTTTGTATTCTTCTTTTGTTGCGAAATAACCAGCGTGTGGTCCACCATAACCCATTGGAATACCAAAACGTTGTGTAGTTCCTACAACAACTGCAGCGCCCATTTCACCTGGAGAAGTTAATTTAGCTAACGATAAAATATCAGCAGCAACTGCTACTTTAATTTCGTTTTCAGCCGCTTTTGCAATAAATTCAGCATAGTCATAAACTTGACCGTATTTTCCTGGATATTGTAAAATAGCACCAAAGAAATCAGTTGAGAAATCAAATGTTTCGTGATTTCCAACTACTAATTCAATGTTTAGTGGAGTTGAACGCGTTTGTAAAACTGATAAAGTTTGTGGTAAAATTTCTTCCGATACGAAGAATTTCTTCACATTATTTTTCTTTTGATCGCGTGTTCTTACATCAAAAAGTAATGCCATTGCTTCTGCAGCAGCAGTTCCTTCGTCAAGTAACGAAGCATTTGCGATTTCCATTCCTGTTAATTCGATAACTGTAGTTTGGAAATTTAAAATTGCTTCTAAACGACCTTGTGCAATTTCTGCTTGATAAGGTGTGTAAGCTGTGTACCATCCTGGGTTTTCAAAAATATTTCTTTGAATAACCGCCGGGACGATAGCTGGGTGATATCCTAAACCAATGTATGATTTGAATACTTTATTTTTCTTTCCTAATTCTTGAATGTGAGTTAAATACTCATACTCAGTCATCGGAGCGTCTAAATTTAAGTCGTTTTTTAAACGAATATCATCTGGAATTGTTTCGAAAATTAATTGGTCTAAAGATTCTACACCAACCGTTTTAAACATGTGATTTAAGTCACTTTCACGTGGCCCTAAATGTCTCAAAGCGAATGCATCTGTTCTCATTTATTAAAAATGTGTATGTGTGTTATTATGTGTTGTTTTGGACAACAAAAGTAATTATTAATCTTGTAATAATTTGTTTTTAAAATGTGAAATTTTGTGATTTTATCAACTAAAATAGCGTCTTATTAACAGATTGATTAATTTTGTTGAATGGTGGTTTTTAAGAAAATTCTCGATTTTTATATCAATAGTAGTTTGCATGTAGCATTATCAGCTTTTGCTTTAGTGTCGATGACGCAATATTTCTTCGGTATTGACGGAGATTTTTCGCTAGCTTTATTCGCTTTTTTTGGGACAGTAGTGGGTTATAATTTTGTGAAGTATGATGCCATAGTAAGGTTAAACAGAACCGAAATCAAAAAAGAACTCAAAGCTATCGTTTTTTTGAGTTTTATTTCGTTGTTGGCTTGTTTTTATTTTTTCTTGCAATTGAGTTGGGCAACAAAACTAAGTGCTTTTGCTTTTTTTGGACTGACTCTTTTATACACATTACCTTTTTTTCCAAACAAACAAAACGCTCGAAATTGGAAAGGCATAAAAATCTACATCGTTGGAATTACTTGGGTTGGAGTAACTGTGATTTTGCCTTTGGTAGAAGCTGGAATTCCTTTTTCTATGGATGTTCTTTTAATGGTGATGCAACGTTTTTTATTAGTTTTCTCAATAGTTTTGGTGTTTGATATTGTAGATGTAAAACATGACGATATTTATTTACAAACCGTTCCCCAAAAAATAGGAGTGGAGCTGACGAAAAGACTAGGTTATCTCCTGTTGTTTTTACTCTTGATTTTAGAATTTTTCTATACCAATAATCATCACTTTTTACCATTCTTTTTCAAACTTTTGGTTTGCGGAACGATTGCTATTTTTCTCTTTTTTGCGAATGAAAACCGTTCGAGATATTATGCTTCATTTTGGTTAGAAAGCGTTCCGATTTTGTGGTGGTTGGTATTAATCCTGACAGGTTTCAAAAACCTGTCAGGATTGTGAATTTACCCATTAATCACAATTCGTTGTTCTACTTGTGTTTGACTTGCTTTTCGTTTTCCTCTAAAGAAGAAATATAAGTTTAAGAACAGCATTAATCCCAAATAAATTGAAAATCCGCCAATTTTATAGCTTAGTTTTTCAATTAGGACTTGATAACTATTGTCATACATGTTCATTTCTAAAATCATAAGTGCAAAACCTAAATTCAGTAAATAAAATCCAGTTTCGAATAGTTTGTTGGTGGCGTTGGCGATTTCTTCTCGACCTTTAAAAATATCCAACATGTAAATTTTACTGTTTTTAAAAAGTGTTTTTGAAACATAGTAGGTTAAAAATAAAGCAATTGGAAGATAAATTGCATAACCGATTAAAATTTTTGTAGTTTCCATAATACGAGTGTTTAAATTAATTTTTTGATGTATTTCGTTAATAAAATAATGTTGATGTAATGCATCACGGCAATCGCAATAATAATGAAAGCCGATTTTGAGGTAATCACTTCAATGAGTTGCGTGATACTTTCAATTTGTTCCCAAGAAATTATCGTCATCGCACAATAACCAATATTTAAGAGATAATAACCCACCAAAAGCACTTGATTGATTTTATGACACAAGTCTTCGTGATTGGGAATTAGTTGTGAAACGAAAATGTTTCCGTTGTTGTAGCAAATTTTTCCAACCTTCACAATGATTATACCTGTGATGCTGAAATAAATTAGATAGGCGATGATGTTGAGGTTCATGGTTTTTCTTTTTGAGAATAAATTATTGTAGAAACATAAATGCAAAGTGCCAATGGTGTAAAAAGCAATATCCAAGTCAGCTCATCGATATAGTTTACATTCACGTTGTAATACCATAAACTGAAAAAAGTCAATACTAATAGGAAATATATTTTTATATAAATATTTTCTTTATGGTTTTTCCAGAAAAAGATTCCAACAATAATTTGTAGTAAACCTGTTAACATAGTTGAATAAGCTGCAAAATATAAACTGATTGGCTCTACAATTCCCAAAACTCCAAGGAATAATGGAATTATGATTGCAATTGAATTTGTTAATTTTAAATTTTCCATATTGTCTATTGTTTTAAACTTTCAGAAATAATTGAAAGTTTTTATTAAATTTTTTTACTTCATGATTTTAACAACCAATTTTGCCAACCAATTGTCTTTGTATTCTGTGATTTTATCCAAAACGTTATCCGCTTTTAATACGAAGTCGTACAATTTTGTGGTTTGATCTACGAAATGTCTTTCTGCTTCTGTGCCGTCAGATTTGATTGTAGAAACTTCTTTTAAAACTTTCAAAGCAGGTTTGATTTCGCGTTTGCTTCGTTCTCTTGAAATTTTTACGGCTAATTCGTCTAAATCTTTTTCGGCAGTGAAAAATTCTCGTCTTTCGCCAGCTTTGTATTCTTTGTAAACAATGCCCCAATCCATTAAAGCTCTTAAATTCATCGAAGCATTACCGCGCGAAATTTGTAATTCTTCCATAATGTCTTCCATAGAAACAGGTTCGTGCGAAACCATCAACAACGCATGAATCTGTGCCATGGTTTTGTTAATGCCCCATTGAGAACCTAAGGCGCCCCAAGTTTGTACGAATTTATTTTTTGCTTCTTTGAATTCCATGAGATAAATGTACAACAAAGTTTTTAAAGTTTCAAAAAAAAATGAAAGTTTATTTTTAAAAGAAACCGAAGTGATTAGTTTCGGTTTCTAAATATTTAAAATTCTAATAATCTAAATCAACCCAGCTCTTTTCAATAACGCCTCTACTTTCGGTTCCTGACCTCTGAATTTTTTATACAATTCCATTGGTAATTCGGTGCC
>NZ_CALBSN010000023.1 GCF_937967675.1 uncultured Flavobacterium sp.
CAGAAATATTAACAACTTAAAAATTAATCTAGTTTAATAATGCACTACGGGTTAAATTAGTATTTTGTATTCTTTTTATTATTACATTTGTATATACAAATATTAATTTATGAATCGCAAGAATTTCATAACTTTACTTTCAGGAGGAATCGCTATGGCAAGTATACAACCGTTCTACGATTGGACAAAAGGATTAGGAGAAGAAGAGGAGAAGATGCCCGTTTTATTCATCGGACACGGTTCACCAATGAATGCTATTGAAGATAATATATTTTCAAAACGTTGGCAACAAATGGGGAAAGAAATTCCAACACCAAAAGCAGTTGTTGTAGTTTCGGCGCATTGGTTAACCAAGGGTACAATGGTTACGGCAATGCCAAGTCCGAAAACGATTCACGATTTTGGAGGTTTTCCTCAAGCCTTATTTGATATACAATATCCAGCACCTGGAAGTCCAGAATTGGCAACTGAAATTCAAAAATTAATTACCAATCCAGCGGTGGAATTAGACCACGATTGGGGATTAGATCACGGCACTTGGTCGGTTGTAAAACACATGTATCCTTTTGCGGATATTCCGGTTTTGCAATTGAGTATTGATTATTACAAACCAGCAGCTTATCATTATGAATTAGCAAAACAATTATTAGCACTTCGTAAAAAAGGGGTTTTAATTATCGGAAGTGGCAATATGGTACACAATTTACGTATGGTAGCTTGGGATAAACTCAACGAACCTGAATACGGATTTGATTGGGCTTTAGAAATGAATGATATCTTTAAAAATAAAATTTCAAACGGTTTTCATAAAGAGTTAATTCAATATGAAAAACTTCATAAAGCGGCAACGTTAGCTATACCAACACCCGATCATTATTATCCTTTGTTGTACATTTTAGCGCTTCAAACGGATAATGATAAAGTGGAATTCTTTAATGATAAAGCGGTTGGAGGTTCGTTAACGATGACTTCGGTAAAAATAGGCTAATTATTCGCCTTCCTCTGCATTGAATTTAAAAGGATAATCACCAAATTTAGGTGCTAAACGTTTCGTCTGATACGTTTTACGAGTAAATTTATTTGAAATAGCAATGATAGTAACGGAATCTTTATGAAGGGTAACTAAAGAAGAAGTGTTCCCATGCCACCAACCGTTGTGAAAGAAGTATTGTTGACCCGTTTCAAATTCTAACATTCGGATTCCTAAACCGTAGTTTTTGGTTCCTTTTCTTTCATAACTGTAGCCTTTGTACATTTCTTCCTTCATTTTAGCACTAAGGAATTTATCAGAATATAGCGCTAAATCAAATTTTAGTAAATCACGTGGAGTAGAATAGATGTTTTTATCGCCATACACTTGGTCTAAAAATTCAAAAGCCAAACGCAAATAATTATTTTTATACGATTGACTCACTTCATCTTTCTTGTTTAAATCGTCGAAAACAAACGTATTTTTCATTCCTAGAGGATCAAAAATCATTTCTTGAAGCACTTTTGGATACGTTTTATTCGTTACTTTTTCAATGATTAAAGCCAATAAAGCATAATTTGTATTGCAATAGCCAAAACGGGTTCCCGGTTTAGATTCCAATCCAATATTTTTGGTAGCTAACAACGTTAATACATCTTGATTGGTTAGCGTTTTCTTTTTATCCCAAACACCTTTATCGTCAGTGAAATAGGCATAATTTCTCAAACCACTTCGGTGATTTAAAAGCATTCTTACAGTGGTTTCTTTGTGTGGAAATTCTGGTAGAATAGATTGAACAGGTTCATCCAATTCTAATTTGTTATCATCTACTAATTTTAAAACAGTTACTGCTGTAATCACTTTACTAACGGACGCGATGTGTAAAGGAGTATCTTGTTTTATGGAATCGCCTTTTTCTTTGTAGGCATAGCCACTGTAATTTTCATATAAGATTTCACCATTTTTAGCTACCAAAAACGAACCACTGAAATCTTTTGCATTGAATTTTTTATCGTAAAATGCCTCCATTTCATTTCCCATTCTTTTTTTGTAAATGGTGGTCAAAGGAGTAAAGTTTACGGCATATTCAGAAACATTACCTTCTTTATCTTTTAAGGTAGATTCTTTGTTTTCGTCGGGTTTATTTTGGCAATTAAAAAGTAGTAAACTTAAACTTACAAGTACTATTTTATTCAACATAAGGCGTATTCTTAAACGTAATATTTGGATTTAGGCGTTGCAATGTAGCAATAAATTCTTGTTGTTTTTCAGGAGAAATGTAAATATCATCATATTTGTTATAAGTAATAATTAATCCAATATGACTCAATGCTGGTTTCCAAATAGTTGGCACAAAAATTCCTTTGTGATATTCAATATTATTGATTTTAGTTACATCAATTTTACCTTTAAAAGGACCCGATTTCCAATGTAAATCCGTATTCTCAATCTTGTAAAAAGTACTTTTGTAGGTCCAAATTAGTAACAAAATCAAAAGAAGATGAATACTACTAATCACAAAGAGAGCAGTATAGTTGTCATCAAATAGAGCAGGAATTGTTAGTAAAAGTAGCAATATAATGCTACCTAAATAAACATATTTATTCAATTTACTAACTGCCGATTTGAAAATCATATTACAACCCTAATTTCTTCTTAGTTTCTTTAGAAATTCCATCTTTATGCACCATAACTGAAATCGCTTTTAATTTCATGTAAGGAACACTCATATACACATAACCGCCATTTGCCACTCTCTTTTCGTCGCTTCCCCAAGAGTTTTTTACTTTGTAATACACATTTCCTTTTTGGTCTTTTACTTTACCCACAATGTGCATTAAATGGTCGTCAGTTGTCGTAAGATTTTCAAATTCTTGTTGACGGAATTCAGGTGTGATTTTCTTTTCGACAACAATTTCAGCCAAACCCGTTTTAGTATCTTCTTCTTTTTCTGGAATAAAAGCAACACCATATTTTCCTGAAAAAGTTGGTTCTGAAACATCACAATCTAAAGAAAGCGAGTAACCATTAGCCAAAGCGTTGTCAATATTAGCAATAAATTCATCTAACGGTAAATTATACATGCTTCCGTTTGAAAAGTTATCTGGAATATTCAAAATGAACGGTTTGTAATTCGCTTCATGCGTAAACGAAGTCAAAGTCACATAATTTTTTGGGTTGATTTTAGCAAATTCAGCAAATGATTTCGGCGTATAATTTTTGCCTTCGTATTCAAATTTGGTTGGAATACTTCCTAAATAAATATCTAAAACGGCACTAATCGCTTGTTTCCAATTTGGAGATAATTTCTTTGCCGGATTTTCTACATACGTTTTCAACATCGCTTCTAAAACCGCAACCATTTCCGCATGATTGTGTTTGTTGGCATCGTCACTTAATCCATCATAAATGCTATTTGGAACCAATCCGTATTTTGCTACGCTGTTGATTACATCGTGCGCCAGAGCACCTTCGCTAAAATTAGCCTTCCCTTGGCGTAGAACATAATTTTCTGCTTTTAACGGATACGTAGTTCTTGCTTGATACATTTCAGAAAGATCTATTTTCTTACCTGTTAAGCGAATAATTTCCGATTCTAAAAACGACGAAGTAGAGAAACTCCAACACGTTCCCGTAATATCTTGAGAGATGACAGGCAAACATTCTACATCATTAACTTTCTGAAATTCATAGTTTTGAGCCGAAGCTGTAAAAAAGGATGCGCTTACTAGTAATCCAATATATAATTTTTTCATATGACTTATTGATTTGAAATTGCAATATAATGCAAAAAATGAATTATTTTTACGGAAATTTACATTTTATAAAATCGACTTAAATATTTGAAAAAATGAGCAAAATCGAATGGAAAACCGTTAGAGAATTTGAAGATATTACGTATAAAAAATGCAATGGTGTTGCGAGAATTGCTTTCAACCGTCCAGATGTAAGAAATGCATTTCGTCCTAAAACCACTAAAGAATTAATAGAAGCCTTTTACGATGCGCAAGAAGATACTTCTATTGGAGTGGTATTGCTTTCGGCTGAAGGACCAAGTTCTAAAGATGGGATTTGGAGTTTTTGTAGTGGTGGCGACCAAAAAGCACGCGGACATCAAGGTTACGTAGGAGAGGATGGTTACCACAGATTAAACATTTTAGAAGTACAACGTATGATTCGTTTCATGCCTAAAGCGGTGATTTGTGTAGTTCCGGGATGGGCTGTTGGTGGTGGACATTCGCTTCATGTAGTTTGTGATTTAACGTTGGCGAGTAAAGAACACGCGATTTTCAAACAAACTGATGCTGACGTTACGAGTTTCGATGGAGGCTATGGTTCGGCTTACTTAGCTAAAATGGTGGGACAAAAGAAAGCGAGAGAGATTTTCTTCTTAGGTAGAAATTACTCCGCTCAAGACGCTTTTGAAATGGGAATGGTAAATGCAGTGATTCCGCATGCTGAGTTAGAAGATACGGCTTACGAATGGGCACAAGAAATTCTAGCCAAATCACCAACCTCAATTAAAATGTTAAAATTCGCTATGAATTTAACCGATGATGGAATGGTAGGCCAACAAGTTTTTGCTGGTGAAGCTACTCGTTTAGCGTATATGACAGACGAGGCTAAAGAAGGAAGAGATGCGTTCTTAGAAAAACGTAAACCAAATTTCGAAAAGAAATATTTACCTTAATAAGGTGATGGATGAAAGGTGATGGGTGATTGATTTTGTTATTCCGAGCTTGCTAGGAATCTCCTACGAAGTAGGCTAACCCTTGAGCGAAGCAAAAGCAATTGTCCTTGAACTTGTCCTTGAATTTGTCCTTGAACTTGAACTTAAATATTATAATTATTACATAATGAAAAATAATTTTTTAGCCTTATTTTTAATTTGTGCCAGCTTTTTATTTGCCCAAGAGGATACTAACAAACCGACTAAATTCCAAGTAGGAGTCCATTATGTTGGCAATCTTCGTAATGATAATATTATCAGTGACGGCTTTAATGGTGTTGTTGGAATTTCAGCTAATTACGCGGTGTATCAAAACGATATGATTTCGGTTTTTGGCGGTTTGAATGTTGATTATCTTCAAACTAGAAATTCTTTTTTAAAGGACGATATGTTAATTTGGAATCCCAATGCAAGTATTGAAATAGATGCTTTTAAAGGAAAATTAAAACCGTTCTTTGGATTAGGATATGCTTTCTTTTCCAATCATATCATGTATTCAACAGGTGTATTAGATCCGATGGACCCCTCTATCATTGTAAGCGAGAAAAAAATAAGTTTTAACGGATTTACAATTAATCCTGGCTTGAAATATCATGTTTCTAATTTACTTTTTATAGAAGGGAGCTACAAATATTTTCCTGTAAATTCTAATGATATTGTTGGAAAAACCACTAATACGCATTTTATCAATTTAGGCGTTGGCTTTAAATTTTAAACTATGACCGAATTCACTAATAATCCTATCGACATAACCCAACTTCCAAAATTCGAAGAAGTGCAATTGAAAGGTTTAAATTCGAAATATATCACAGTTTTACTTTTTAATTTTTCATTGCTTTTAATTTTGGTTATCGGAGGATTTTCAGCTTTGTTTTATTTCAAACAAGACGCTTTTTCCAATACAATTTGGATGGCAATTTTAGTTGGACTAGTATTGTTTTTAGCAGGATTAGTAGTGTTTACGAAATTTAGTTTTCAGAAAAAAGGATATGCTTTTAGAGAACACGATGCTATTTATAAATCAGGATTAATTTCGGAAACTACTACGATTATTCCATTTAATAGAGTGCAACATGTGGCTTTGCATCAGGGATTTATCTCTAGAAAATTAGGATTAGCTTCTGTCGAATTATTTACCGCTGGTGGTAGTAGTTCGGATTTAGAAATTCCGGGTTTGCTTTTAGCAGATGCGCAGCTTATTAAGAATTTGGTTTCCCAAAAAATCAATCCGCCAAAGCAAGACGAACCAATTGAAGTAGCACCAACAGAAACTCCATTAACTGAAGAACATGAATAAATCAGTCGATTTTTCACAACCGCAACGGCAATCGCTTCCGGGAATTTTGGTCATGTTTGCCCATTCCTTACAGAAGACCGTTCGTGCTTTGTGGCCGATGTTGTTGATTTGGATAGTCAAGTTTGATTCACTTAATAAATTGGTTTTCTTTGGAAGTGTAGCGGGTGTTGTTTTGATAATTGCAATCATTTCGTACTTGCAATATTTGTTTTTCACGTTTCATATTGATGAAGAAAATGGTGAATTTGTCATTCAAAAAGGAATTTTAAACAAAACTAGAATTACCATTCAGTTGCATAAAATTCAGCAAGTTAACATCAATCAAAGTTTGATTCAGCGTTTGGTTGGCGTACATAAATTAGAAATAGACACTGCTGGAAGTGATAAAAAAGAAGCTTCTATCAGTGCGATTTCACATGAGTTAGCGACTATTCTAAAAGAACGATTAATTAATCATTCGCAATTAGAAGCAACTGAAAACTCTGAAAAAGTGATGGATGAAGTAACGCCAAGCTCTTTCATAAAAATAGGATTACCTAGTTTGATAAAAATCGGATTTACTTCGAATTACATCAAAAGTTTTGCTTTGATTTTTCTGTTTTTTACCACGATTGTTGAAAATTTACAACAGCTAAATGCAGAAGTAATCGATGAAGATCAAGTAACTAATTATTTGGATACGTTACCGGTTTATACTTCTATTTTTATTGTAATAGGTTTCTTTATTACCTTGATTTTACTGGTAAATTTAGTTCGAACGATTCTAAAATATTTCGATTTCACTATTCAGAAAAGTAAACAAGCGATTATTTTATCATACGGATTACTTTCGACAAAAAACACGTTGTTGAATCCGAATAAAGTTCAGAAAATTAAAGTTACCCAAAACTACTTTCAAAAGAAGTTGGATGTGACCACGATTGGTATACATCAAGCCTCAAGTGATGCAGAGAAAGTAAAAGAAAAAGACCAAATTGAAGTCCCGGGTTGTACTGAAAACGAACGTGATGCTATTCTAAAATTGTTATTAGGGCAATTGCCTCAAAAAGGGACGATGTATTTGCCGAATTGGAGAAAATTAGCAGTAAATACGTTTTTCTTTTTACTAGTCCCAATAGTCATAACCTTATTCCTAAATCACAAAACGGAATTCGTAGCTTGGAACGATTGGTTCATGTATACGGCTATTTTTTCTGTTTTCGCCGGAGTGATGCTTTGGTTTTCGTTTAAAAATTACAAGCTTTTTGTTTCCAATAATTTCATCATCAAACAAAATGGCGCTTGGGATATCGATACCACAATTATAGAACCGTATAAAATTCAAGCTATCGAAACCCAACAATTCTTTTGGCAAAAAGCAACGAATATTGGTTCGGTTACGCTATCAACAGCAGGAGGAACCGTAAGTTTTACTACTGGAAATTTCACCGAAATCAAGCAATTGGTGAATTATTGGTTGTATGAAGTGGAAACTTGGGAAAAAGGTTGGATGTAGTGGTTGGGTAAAAAGTAAAAAGTAAAAAGTAAAAAGTAAAAAGGGATAAGGGATAAGGGAAAAGAGATAAGGGAAAAGAGATAAGGGAAAAGAGATAGTATTGACTTAGTTTTGTCATTCCGAGCTTGCTAGGAATCTCCTACAAAGTAGGCTTACATTTGAGCGAAGCGAAAACCATTGCCCTTGTACTTGAATTTGCCTTTGCACTTGATATAAATTAAAAAAAAATAATAATGAAACACTGGATACAAGCCGCACGATTACGAACCTTACCACTTTCCGTTTCTGGAATTATTGTGGGAAGCGCTTATGCCCATTACCAAGGCTATTCCGATTGGAGCATTGTGGTTTTGGCGTTATTAACTACGTTAGGATTACAAGTATTATCTAATTACGCCAACGATTACGGAGATGGTGTGAAAGGAACAGATGCAAATAGAATAGGCGAAAAACGTTTAGTGGCTGCCGGAGTTATCACAGCCGAGCAAATGAAAAAAGCGGTAATTATCACTGCAGTTCTGACTTTCATAATTGCGTTGTTATTGATTTACGTGGCATTCGGAAAAGAGAATTTCGCTTTGAGTTTGATATTCATCTTATTAGGAATCGGTTCTATCGGAGCAGCTATTAAATACACGGTTGGAAAAAGCGCTTATGGATATAGCGGTTTTGGCGATGTGTTTGTTTTTATTTTCTTCGGATTGGTTTCGGTAATTGGTTCTAATTTTTTGTTTACCCATTTTATCGATTGGAAGTTATTCTTACCCGCAACAGCTATCGGATTATTAAGTGTAGCGGTACTGAATTTAAACAACATGCGCGATATTGAAAACGATAAAATTGCTGGAAAGAATACGTTGGTAGTGAAAATGGGTTTAAAATGGGCAAAAAAATATCATGAAATTATTTTAGCAACAGGTATGTTGTCATTTATGGTGTTTTTAATGCTGATTAAATCTTCACTATTTCCTGTTTTATTAGTTAATATCCCGATAATTATGAACATGAACAAAGTGAATAAATCGGAAAAATACGAAGACTTCGACCCCGAACTTAAAAAAGTGGCTTTAAGTACATTTGCATTAAGTCTATTATTTTGGTTAACTTTAGTCTTTCTAAACTAATCACTTTTTACTAATTCTTTTCACTAAAAAATAAACTATGAAAATCACATTTTACGGACACGCTTGTATCGGAATTGAAGTTAATGACGTTCACATTTTAGTGGACCCCTTCATTTCCGGAAATCCAAAGGCTTCTCACATTGATATCAATACGTTGAAAGCGGATTATATATTGTTAACGCACGCGCATCAAGATCATATCTTAGATGTGGAAGCGATTGCCAAACGTACCGAAGCGGTTATTGTTTCTAACTACGAAATTGCCTCACATTACGGGAATAAAGGCTTTAATTACCATCCCATGAATCACGGCGGAAGTTGGGATTTTGAATTCGGAACCGTGAAATATGTCATTGCACTGCATACGTCTTCATTCCCAGATGGTAGCTATGGTGGACAACCTGGCGGATTTGTTATTGAAGGAGAACACAAAAATATCTACATTGCTGGCGACACGGCTTTAACGATGGATATGAAGCTAATTCCAATGCGTACCAAGTTAGATTTAGCGATTTTACCTATTGGAAGCAATTTCACTATGGATGTAGAAGATGCCATCATTGCCTCTGATTTTGTGGAATGTGATAAAGTGTTAGGCTATCATTTCGACACGTTTGGTTACATCGAAATCAATCATGAAGAAGCCAAACGCAAATTTTTCGACAAAGGAAAAGATTTGATGCTATTAGAAATTGGAGCAAGTATTGAATTGTAAATTTGGTATAAAAATTGAATGGGTATTAAACACAATAGGCTAGCCTATGTTTTCTATGTAAAGTGTAACGCCTAAAAATAAACACCAAGTAGAACTATGATGCTATGTGGTTAAAAAATAAATTAAAATGAATAAAATAGTTTACTACTTATCCGCTGTATTGTTTTCAAGCTCAATTTATGCTCAAAGAGAAGGTTTTTGGGACAAAGAAAGAGCAACCACAAAAGAAATAACACTTTCAGCCGGAAAACGCGCTTTGATTAAAACCGAAGATTTACCTGTTGGAACCACCGAATTTGTATACCGAATCACCGTTTTAGACGAAAATCAGAAGTTGACTTCGAGTTTGGTTTCGGTATTGAAAGCGATTCCTGATCCTACGGGAATTAGCCAAGGAACGGCTGGTGCGATTCATTTAACATCAGCTATTTCGGGTGATGATAAATGTACGTTTGCTTTGTTTCAAGAAGCAAATGCAGCTAATTTATTCCTAAAAGAAGGTAAAACCGATAGAGCTTGTTGGGAACAAAAAGAAAAAGTAAACAAAGAGGCCAAATTGATTACGTCTTCTTCGTTATGTTTGACCAATTTACCTAATTTATGGTTCGGATTTGAAAGTCAGAACTGGGTCATGAATCAAAAAATTGTTTTAGAAGTCGTGCCTTGGGTAGATTATAAAGCGAGCAGAGGTTGGGACAAAACGACTAAAAATGAGATATTAAACTTAGCTAAAAAGTTGCCAGTTGTTTCAAAATTGAACAAAAAAGAGGCTTTTTATGCTGCTTTTATCGAAAATGTTGCGAAAAAGTACACCTACAGAGAATTTTCGCAATTATTAAATGTGGAGAAAAATAGTGCCGTTGAGAAAATCACTGAAGAAAGTTTAAAAGGAACGGGAGAAGTAAAAGCCTATTATGATATTATCCGAGAGAAATCAAACGCTGCTTTCCAAAAAGGAAATTATGAGGAAGCGATTTCGATTCTTTCCACCGAAATGTTTGCTAAGAATCGAGCGACTTACATCGATTATAGACTTTTAGGGGATTATTATTTGTATTCAAAACAGTTCACAAAAGCCGAAGAAACCTATAACAAAGGTCTAAAATTAAATCCATCCGAAATCCATTTTCAGTTGAATTTAGCCCATGTTTATTTGTTTACTGACAGAATTTCAGAAGCTAAAGATATTCATAAAAAATACACTCATGAAAGCTTATCCAATGGGAAAACCTGGATAGCGCAAACAAAATCAGATTTAAAAGAATTCGAAAAACATAGATTACCAAACGACAACTTCAAGAAAATCTTGAGAATCTTAGAATAAAATATCAATTACAAGTTCAAGTACAAAAATCAACTTCAAACTTTGAAATTTGTTCTTGAATTTGTCCTTGTACTTGAATATGAAAGCAACCTACAAAAAATACATTCTCAATTTCAAACGTCCAAGTGGCACTTCTCGCGGCATAATGACAGAGAAAGAAACTTGGTTTTTAATCTTGGAAGAAAAGGGTAAAATTGGAATAGGGGAATGTGGTATTTTACGAACCCTTTCTATTGATGATAGACCCGATTATGAAGCAAAATTACAATGGGTTTGCCAGAACATTCATTTGGGTAAAGACCAATTGTGGAATGAATTATTGGAGTTTCCTTCGATTCAGTTTGGTGTGGAGATGGCATTTTTGTCTTTAGCTTCAAAGACACCTTTCGATTTGTTTCCTTCGGAATTTACAACTGGTAAAAAAAATATGTTAATCAACGGTTTGGTTTGGATGGGCGAGGAGCACTTCATGAAAACCCAAATCGAAGAAAAACTAGCCCAAGGATTTTCGTGTATAAAACTAAAAATTGGTGCGATTGATTTCGAAAAAGAATTGGGATTGTTGCGATTTATTCGCCAAAATTTTGATGCTAAAACCATTGAAATTCGAGTAGATGCGAACGGTGCTTTTGATTCAAAAGAAGCTTTAAGTAAATTAAATCAATTAGCTGAATTTGAATTACATAGTATTGAGCAACCCATTAAAGCCAATCAACGTCAAGAGATGAAAATGCTTTGCCAACAAACGCCTTTTCCAATTGCGTTAGACGAAGAGTTAATTGGTGTGTTTGGTGTTGAGAATAAACGAAAATTACTAGAAGAAATTCAACCCCAATACATCATTTTAAAACCAAGTTTAGTCGGTGGTTTCAAAGGAACTTTAGAATGGATTTCGATAGCAGAAAGTTTAAATATCGGTTGGTGGATAACTTCAGCATTAGAAAGCAACATCGGATTGAATTCGATAACTCAATTCACATACACCTTAAATAATCCAATGCCACAAGGTTTAGGAACGGGCGGTTTGTATACGAATAATTTTGATTGTCCGCTGGAAATTGATAAGGGACATATCCAGTATAATGTTACCAAGCAATGGAATATTTCTAATTTAGGAATTTCACTTTAAATACAATAATTTTGCACTATTAATTTGGTGTAAGTGATAGTTTTATAGTTTTTAAAATCAACTTTTTACTTTTCACTTTTCACTTTTCACTTGAAAATATGTTTCGTTTAAAATTACCAACCGACCCAAGATGGGCTAACATAGCCGAAGGAAACTTAGAAGAAATTCTAACCGATCATGCTTGGTGCGAATTGAAAGCGGCTTCTAACGCCATTATGTTAATCAATATGTTGCCTGAGTTCACAGAAATTACTACCGAGTTGACGAAGATTGCGAAAGAAGAAATGGATCATTTTGAGCAAGTGCATGAGATTATCAAAGCGCGTGGTTGGGTTTTAGGTCGCGAACGAAAAGATAGTTATGTAAACGATTTATTTAAGTTTATGAAACCAGGAAATCGCAAGCATTTAATTGTTGAACGCATGTTATTTGCTGCCATGATTGAAGCTAGAAGTTGCGAACGATTCAAAGTGCTTTCCGATAATATAAAAGACGAAGAACTAGCAAAATTTTATCGTGAGTTAATGATCTCAGAAGCCAATCATTACACTTCTTTCTTGCAATTTGCAAACGAGTTAGCTGAAGAAGATTATGACGTTAAAAAGCGTTGGGAAGAATGGTTAGAATTTGAAGCTAAAGTAATTGCGAGTTACGGGAAATCGGAGACGATTCATGGATAAAAGTATGCAGTCTCAGTCTCAGTTTTCAGATATTCTGCGACTGTCAACTGTGACTGTCAACTATTCTTCGCTTCAATCCACTTACTCATATACTTGGTGCTTTGTAGACTTTGATGTTGCAAGATTTGTCCGAAGAAGTTTTGGTTTCTATGTGATTTTAAATCCATTTTAAGTTCTTCAATTCTATTCATAAAATCGGAGGCAAACAATTCCTTTTTGAAACGTTTTTCAATGATTTCATAACCATTTTTTTGAGCGGTTTCCCAAAGGGATTTATTGGTATATAATTCGACCGTTTTTGCTACAAAATCATCTTCATCTCATGGATGAAAGTATGCAGTCTCAGTCTCAGTTTTCAGATATTCTGCGACTGTCAACTTTGACTGTCAACTATTCTTCGCTTCAATCCATTTACTCATATACTTTGTGCTTTGTAGACTTTGATGTTGCAAGATTTGTCCGAAGAAGTTTTGGTTTCTATGTCTTTTTAAATCCATTTTAAGTTCTTCAATTCTATTCATAAAATCAGTGGCAAACAATTCTTTTTTGAAACGTTTTTCAATGATTTCAGAACCATTTTTTTGAGCGGTTTCCCAAATTAAATTATTGGTATACAATTCAACAGCTTTTTCTACAAATTCATTCTCATCGGAAGTGATGAATCCGTTCCAATCTAAATTTCCGTGCATTCCTTCGGCACCCATTTTTGTAGTTATTGAAGGTAATCCTTGTTGCATGGCTTCAAATAGTTTTCCTTTTAAACCCGCTCCGTAAGGAATTGGCGCTAATAAAACTTTTGCTTTTGCATACACGTCTGCAACGCTTTCGGCTCTTCCCTTAATTAAAAAACCTTCTTTTTCGTTATGCAATTGCTTGGCTTTTTCCGAAACATATGCACCATAAACATGAAGTTCGGCTTCGGGAAGTTGTTTTTTGATGGATTTCCACTGTTTTTTTAATTGTAAAACGGTTTGCCAATTAGGTTCGTGCAAAAAGTTGCCGATGCTTACAAAATGATTTCGTTCTTCAAATTTTGGAACATTTGGATTAACTTCTTCCGATAAAAAAGGTAAGTAATATAAAAGTGAAGTATCAATTTTGAATTTTTCAGTTGCCAATTGCTTTTCGTATTCGGAAATCAACAATGTTAAATCACATCTGTAAATCGATGCCATTTCGCGTTTAAAAACATCGGAAATGTAATCTTCAAAAACTAATTCGCGATTTTGTTTGAACGCTACTTCTCGGGCTTTTCTTAAGAAATGTAAATCTTCGGTGTCTAAAATTCGTAAGGCATTCGGACAGTTTTCCATCACACGCCAGCCGTATTGTTCTTCTATCATAAATCGGTCAAAAAGCACTGCATCGGGATTTAACTCTTTGATAAGGGTATCGAAAGAACTGTTATTTAATTGAATCGCTTGCGTTTTAACTGAAATGGTACTCAAATCAAACGAAAAATCCGAAGGCATAGCCGAACACAAAAACGTGATGTCATAGTCTTGCTTTTGAAACAAGGCAATGAGTTGCAACATCCTGCTTCCTGCTGCGGTTGAATTGGGTTCTGGCCATACGGCTCCGATGATGACTAAGTGCTTCATGGGGCAAATATAGTTATATAGTTTTAAGGTTTCAAGTTTCAGTTTTTTGGAACACAGATTGGAGAAATTTAAAATAATCTTTAAAATCTTATATGAACTTAATTCAGCGTAATTTTACTTATATGACTTATATGTTTAATTTTCTTTAGGACGTTGCACTTGAACTGGCACGCTGATGAAACGGGTTTGCTTCGCAAAGCGCTGGTTGTGGCGGATTTTTAGTTACACTAAGTAACACTAAGTTTTGCACAGAGTTACACGGAGTTTCTTTGAAGTGGTTTGTGTTGAAGAGTTACACAGAGGCGTTGCACTTTTATGGGAACGCGGATGACGATGAATTAGTGGATGGTTACGGATTTCTTATGAAAAGTTATAATGTTTAAAGTTCTTGATAAGAATTGTCCCCTTGAGGGGACTACAGGGGTGTTGTGGGTTTGTACTTGATTTTTGAATTTGAACTTGCCCTTTAATTGGCACGCGGATGAAACAGATTTGCTTGCGTAAAACGCTGGTGTTAGCGGATATTTTTAAACACATTGGCACATAGTTTTTTTAGATTGTGTTGTCTGTAGTTTTAGGCGTTACACTTTTCATAGTTCACAATAGAATACATGCATAGTTTGTCATGCTTTTCAGCATCTCTTTTGTACTTGATTTTTGAATTTGAACTTGCCCTTGAATTGGTATGCGAATTGAAAATTTAAAAGTAAATTTGCACTAATCACTAATCACTAATCACTAATCACTAATCACTAATCACTAATCACTAATTACTAATTACTAATTACTAATTACTAATCACTAATTACTAATCACTAAAAAATGAGTTTTTTCAAATTTTGTCCTAGTTGTGCTTCAACGCATTTTACATTTCCTGATAATCGTCGGTTTTTTTGTGAGGATTGCGGTTTTACGTATTATCACAACATTGCGGCGGCTGTAGCGCTTGTTTTTACGTTTGAAGACAAAGTGTTGTTTACGGTTAGAAACGTAGATCCTGATAAAGGGAAATGGGATTTACCTGGTGGCTTTATTGACCCGAATGAAACGGCAGAAGAAGCGGCTTGTAGGGAGATTAGAGAAGAATTGGGCTTGAACTTGCAGCCTTCGGATTTGAAGTATGTTACGACTTCACCGAATAATTACTTATACAAAAACGTGCTGTACCGAACGATGGATATTTTTTATGAATGTGCCTTGCCTTCAGATGCTATCAATGTAGCTGCTGAAGACGAAATTCAGGAATTAATTTGGGTAAAACGCTCTGAAATTGATTTGGATAAAATTGGTTTTGTTTCGATTCGAAATGTGATAGGAGAAAAGTATTTGGAATAGTTTATTTTGTTTTTCAGGTTTTTGGAACACAGATTGAAGAAATTGAAGTCATCTTTAAAATTTTAATTACCTGATATTTCTTAGAAAGAATTGTCCCCTTGAGGTCCCGATAGGTATCGGGATTAGGGGTGTTACAGTTGTGATTTTACCGCAGATTAACAGATTTTAAATGATGTAGCGGTTGTGATTTTACACCGAGCTACACCGAGTTTCTTTTGAAGTGGATAGCGTTGAGAGAGCTGCACAGAGGCGTTTTACTTGTTTGATTTAAAAGAGTTAAAGTAAAATTTCTTAGAAAGAATTGTCCCCTTGAGGTGACTTTAGGGGTGTTACGTGTGTTTTGAATGTTGAATGATGAATAACGAATGTTGAAAGTTGAATTTGATTTTTGCCCTTGAACTTGCCCTTGTTTTTGCTTTGTAATACACATTGATGAAATTGAAATAATTTTTAAAATTTAAATGCCCAGAAATCTTTAGAAATTCATTGACACGATTGTCATCCTGAGCGGAGTCGAAGGCTAATGAAAAAGTATAGCACTAAAATTTCTTAGAAAGAATTGTCCCCTTGAGGGGACTTTAGGGGTGTTACAGTTGTTATTTTACACCGAGCTTCACCGAGTTTCTTTTGAAGTGGATAGCGTTGAGAGAGCTACACAGAGCGTTTTACTTGTTTGAGTTTTCTAACCGCCCAGTTTGTCGTGCTGCTAAGCATCTCTATTGATTTTTGCCCTTGAACTTGCCCTTGAACTTGCCCTTGCCCTTGAATTTGCTCTTTCCCTTGCCCTTGCCCTTTAAATTATCATTATACAATTTTGCAAAAGAAAACAAAGCTTTGATGTGTTGAAAAAGAATACTTACTTCCAAGCAACATAAATTTGTGAGCTCCTTATTTTTAGGAGATTTGTGTGGTATAATGTGTAATTTTTTAAAAGTTAACAAATTGAAATTCAGCAGATTAAAAACCTATATTAATTCACTGACAATCACTAAAGTTGTTTAAAACTTGCTCCAATTGTGAATAAGTTTGACTTTCTTTTTTCCTACAAATTTATAAACTTTGTAAACGTCGGTT
>NZ_CALBSN010000024.1 GCF_937967675.1 uncultured Flavobacterium sp.
AAACTAATTCCTACAATACCACATTGTGAAGACTGAACTTTACTCAATGGTAAGGCAGGTGTAGTTAAATTACAAGAAACTCCATAAGGTCCAAAATTACCATTGTTTTCTACTGCTACACGAACAGCATAAGTAGTGCCAAAATTAGCTCCACCTGACATATCTGTTAATTTGAATGATCTTACGGTACCATTTGCTGTAGTAATTACTCTTATAGCTCCTGTTACTGTATTGGTAATCTCAAAACGATATCTACTAACGTTAGATATTGCATCTGCAAAAATTGTATTACCGTAACTAGATAAAGTTGTACCACATTGAGATGCTTGTACTTTTGTAGCTGGTAAAGCTGGTGTAGTCAATGTACAACCTGCACCATATGCTCTCCATACTCCATTATGTAATACCGCAACTTTAACTAAATATGAAGTTTCATAAGGACTTACCCCTAAATCAGAAAAACGGAAATAGTTTTGTGTTGCATTCGCTGTAGTAAACTCTCTAACTTCTGAGCCTCTTATTACTTGGAAACGATAAGCTGAAATCGTAGGATTACCTGATATCGCATCTACATAAAAACGAGTAGTTGAAGATGCAGCTGTTGTTCCACAATGAACGGCTGCAATTCTAGTTAAAGGGTCTGGCGTAGTAACATTACATGAATTTCCATACGCACTCCATTCACCATTATTAAGAACTGATACTTTTATACTATATACCGTTGAATAAGTTATTACTCCTGTCAACTGTGTTAAGTTAAAATAATTCAATCCATTCAATGCTGTATAAGTTCTTACATTTGCACCATTAGTTACTTCAAATCTATATCCTGTTACACCTGTGACAGATGTAGCATAAATAGGAGTATCGAAAGCACTTAATGTAACACCACATTGTGATACTTGAACGCTAGTTAATGGTAAGGCAGGTGTAGTAACATTACATGATGTACCATAAGAGGTCCAAACATCATTGTACATAACAGCTACTCTTACTGCATAGGTTGTTGCGTAAGTAGGACCTCCTGTTAAATCAGTTAAACGGAAAGTACGTGTAGATCCATTTACTGTGGTAAATGTTCTTACGTTTAAACCATTGGTAACCTCAAATCTATATGCTTGAGCACCTGATATAGCGTCTGCTGTTAATTGTGTTGATAAAGATGCTAATGTGATACCACACTGAGAAGCTTGTACCTTAGTCAAAGGAACGTCAGGTGTGATAACATTACATGGATTACCATAATCACTCCAAACTCCTGATTTAAAATATTTTACACGAACTGAATAAGTCGTAGCATAAGTATTTACAAATCCTAAAGAAGTTAAGTAACTAAATCTAAAGAAATTAGATGAAGTATTTGTATATTCATATACAGTAGCTCCTCTACTAACTTCAAATCTATATTGAGTAGCACCAG
>NZ_CALBSN010000025.1 GCF_937967675.1 uncultured Flavobacterium sp.
TACATCCAGTCGTTATTGCGTGTAGGTTTTGATACTATTGATTTTGGAAGTTTTGTTTCGCCAAAAGCGATTCCGCAAATGCAAGATACGGTTGAGGTTTTGGCTCAATTGGATTTGTCAGCTACCAACAGCAAATTATTAGCGATTATCGCCAATACACAAGGCGCTCAAAATGCTTCGGTTCATAAGGAAATTCAATATTTAGGTTTTCCATTTTCGATTTCGGAGAACTTTCAAATGCGAAATACGCACAAAACGATTGCTGAAAGTTTGGTTACTTTACAAGAGATTTTAGAAATCGCTGATAAATCCAGTAAAGAAGTTGTGACTTATATTTCAATGGGATTTGGAAATCCGTATGGAGATCCATGGAATGTTGAAATTGTTGGCGAATGGACCGAAAAATTAGCAAATATGGGTGTAAAAATCCTATCGCTTTCTGATACCGTTGGAAGTTCGACTCCAGAAGTAATCGATTATTTATTTTCTAATTTGATTCCGAAATATCCACATATTGAATTTGGTGCGCATCTTCACACTACGCCAGACAAGTGGTTTGAAAAGATTGATGCAGCTTACAACGCAGGTTGTCGTCGTTATGATGGTGCAATTCAAGGTTTTGGTGGTTGTCCAATGGCAAAAGACGATTTAACAGGAAACATGCCAACAGAGAAATTGTTGTCGTATTTCACTACCAAAAGAGAGAATACGAATACAAGTCCAATGAGCTTTGAAAGCGCTTATAATGAAGCGACTAAACTATTTGGCGAGTTTCATTAATTCGATTTACTTCGTTTAAACACTTTGTAAATTTCTACCCAAAGTACCGAAATACTTCCTACTAAAACGCATAATCCTATTTGGGAACCAGTTACCATTTCAAACAAAAAGAAGTTCGAAAATGCAGGAATGAACAACAATAATCCTGTCAATATGATGGTTACTCCAATAATCAATCCTACCAAATTATTTTTGTACTGAATCGTTTTGAAAATGGAATAATAAAACGAACGATTCGCCAATGTTAATACGATATTGGAAGTAATTAACGTTAAGAAAATCAAGGTTCTAGTGCCGTTTTCGGACATATTTTTTCCAATAGCATATTGATAAATGTACAGTAATCCTAAAGTAATGACTAATCCTTGAATGATACTAATCAACACTTCCTTGAAATTAAAGAATGTTGTGGTTAGCGGTCTTGGTTTTTGTAGCATAAGATTATCTTCCATGGGTTCGTTTTCATAGATGATGGAGCAAGTTGGGCCCATGATGATTTCTAAGAAAATAATGTGAACCGGTGTGAAAATATTCGGATACATCCAACCCAAAGCCAATGGAATAAACACAATTAATATAATTGGAATATGAATCGAAATAATGTATTGAATTGCTTTTTTGAGATTGATATAGATTTTTCTTCCCATTGCAATTGCATCTGTCATTCGCTCGAAATTGTCGTCTACGAGAATTAAATTGGCAGCTTGTTTCGCAATTTCCGTTCCTTTTTTGCCCATAGCAATGCCAATGTGTGCCGATTTTAAAGCGGGTCCGTCATTTACACCATCGCCTGTCATGGCTACGATTTGGTTGTTTGCTTTTAATGCTTGAATGATTTTAAGTTTAGCTTCTGGAAACATTCTGGTGAAAATAGCCGTTTCCATTACTTTTTCTTTCAAAGTGACATCATCCATTGCCATTAATTCGTCGCCATTCAATACTTTATCGGCATTTTTAAACCCAACTTGTTTTGCAATGGTTGAAGTGGTTTCAGCATTATCGCCAGTAACAATTTTTACTTGAATTCCGGCTTTGTAAAACGTTTCAAAAACCTCTTGAATGTTATGTTTTGGTGGGTCGTAAAAAGCGACTAATCCTTTAAAATGAAACTTTAATTCTTGTTGGGTTGAAGGATAATCGGTTCCTTCAAAGTCAGAAACACCCACGCCTAAAACTCGGAATCCTTTTTGCATCATGGTTTGCATCGCCTCAAAAATCTGATTTTTTTCCATTTCAGTTAAATGACTAATTGCGATTAAAGCTTCGGGAGCACCTTTAGCAGCGATGATTTTTTTACCCGAATCGTTTTCGAAAACGTGGGTCATCATCGGTGGTTTTCCGCTTAAAGGATATTCGTGAACCATTTTAAAATAAGGTCGCTCGTCTTCGCTTTCAAAATTAGAATACGCTTCGTGAATGGCAATTTCCATCGCATCAAACGGAATGGGTTCGCTTGACCACATGGCGTAATTCAATACTTCTTCAGCTTCAGGATTTAGTTTTTGAGAGGTTTCTATTATCGAATTGGATTTAAAAAGATACAATTCAGCTAAACTCATTCGGTTTTCGGTAATTGTTCCGGTTTTATCGGTGCAAATTACGGTGGCGCTTCCTAAGGTTTCTACTGTTTTGGTTTGTTTGGTAATGATTCCCATTTTCATCAATCGCCAAGCGCCTAACGCCATAAATGTAGTGAAAGCGACTGGAATTTCCTCTGGGATAACGCTCATTGCTAAGGTTAACGCTTTTAATAAACTATCTAAAACTAATCCAGAGTTGTAGTAATTAATCGCCCAAACAATAGCAAAAATTACCAAACCAATAATCGACATTTTGGTAACGAAATTCCCGATTTGAATTTGCAAAGGCGTTTTTTCTTCTTCAATTGCATTCAAACTGGAGCCTATTTTTCCTAGATGCGTTTTATTTCCAATAGCCGTTACTTCACAAATTGCTAAACCAGAAGCAACAATAGTACCTTGAAAAACTTGTTTGTTTTCAGATTCATTCGACTTAAATACGGCTAAAGATTCACCCGTTAAGATAGATTCGTTTACTGAAAAATCGTTGGATGAAAGAATAATTCCATCCGCAGGAATGAAAGCGCCTTCTTCTAATTGAACACAATCACCAATGACAATTTCCTCGGTTGGAATTTCGATTGTAGAACCATTTCGAATGACTTTACATTTTGGTTGGGTTAGTTTTTTTAAAGCTTCAATCGCATTACGACTTCTAGATTCTTGAAAAACGGAAATAGCTACTACAAAAATAATCGCAATAGCCATGAAAATTCCATCGCCATAATCTGCTGTTATAAAATAGATGCTGGTGGCGGTCAATAATAAAAGAAACATGGGTTCTTTTACGATATCTAAAATAGAATTCAGAAAATGGTTTTTTTTCTGATGTTCAACCGAGTTGGTGCCGAATTTTTTTGCGGATTCTGTTACTTCTGAATCGGTTAGGCCTGTACTTGTTTTTTTAGAATCGCTCATTGTAGATGAAAAATTATTATGCAAGTTACATAATTTATTCTTAAAAGAAATAGATTATTAGCCTAAGTTTTACTATATTTGCACGCAATTTAACAACAACTACAAATTGCACCATGAAAGCACACACAACTAAAATCGTTGGCGAAGGTCTTACTTATGACGATGTTTTGCTTATTCCAAATTATTCAGAAATTTTACCACGCGAAGTTAGTATTCAATCGAAGTTTTCGAGAAATATTACGTTGAATGTTCCTATCGTTTCCGCAGCAATGGATACGGTTACCGAAAGTTCTATGGCAATTGCTATGGCACAAGAAGGAGGAATAGGCGTTTTACACAAAAACATGACGATTGAGCAACAAGCAGCGAAAGTAAAGAAAGTAAAACGTGCAGAAAGCGGAATGATTATCGATCCAGTAACGTTACCTTTAACTGCAAATGTTGGTGATGCCAAAATGGCGATGAAAGAATTTAGCATTGGTGGAATTCCAGTAGTAGATGAAAACGGAATTTTAAAAGGAATCGTAACGAATAGAGATTTACGTTTCGAAAAAGTAAATTCGCGTTCTATTTTAGAAGTAATGACTTCAGAAAATTTAGTAACGGCAGCTCAAGGAACAACGTTGCAAGAAGCAGAAGGAATTTTACAAGAAAACAAAATTGAAAAATTACCTGTAGTTGATAACAATAATAAATTAATCGGTTTAATTACATTTAGGGATATTACCAAATTAACCCAAAAACCAATTGCTAATAAAGATAAATTTGGTCGTTTACGTGTAGCTGCAGCTTTAGGAGTTACAGCGGATGCAGTAGAAAGAGCTACAGCTCTTGTAAATGCTGGAGTTGATGCTGTAATTATTGATACCGCTCACGGACATACAAAAGGTGT